>CAYTUL010000094.1:0-10382 GCA_964441135.1 uncultured Desulfobacteraceae bacterium
GATTAGGAGAAAATGGCCATCAACGTGTTAAGGATGAATTTCTTATCACCAAAAACCTGAAAAGATATCTTCTATTGCTTCTTTCACTTGATAGGTTCCAGGAAGATTCAACAATCTTTTTGAGCTGAATTAATATTGTATAAATCAAAGTAGGATATAATATTAATATGAAGATTTTGAATCAAAAAATCGATCTTGGAACCTTTTATAAGCGGATAAGAGAGGCCTCTCAAAAAGTGATCCTCCTCGACTATGATGGCACTCTCGCCCCTTTTCACATTGAACCTGATAAGGCTTGCCCGTATCCGGGAGTTCGTGAGGTGCTCAATAGGCTAATGAAAGTGAAGGATATCCGTCTCGTGATTATCACCGGAAGATGGATAAAGGATCTCATGCCGCTCCTGCAGCTCGAGAGACAACCTGAAGTATGGGGTTCCCATGGATTGGAACGACTTAAAGGGGATGGCTCCTATGAGATCGCCTTTATGGATGAAGAGGCTTTGAACGGGGTGGTGATAGCTGACGAGTGGATCGAAGCGGTAGGTCTTTCTGACCGCTGTGAGAAAAAGCCAGGTTGTCTTGCTCTTCACTGGCGGGGATTGAGCGAGGGTGATATCCATTCCATAAAGGAGCTGGTGGAACCGAAATGGTCACTCATCGCTGGAAGTTGGGGCTTAAAATTACAAAGGTTTGATGGGGGTCTTGAACTACGCGTACCCGGGGTGAATAAGGGAGATGCGGTAATAACAATTCTAGGAGAGATCGAGAAAGATTATGTGGCAGCATACTTGGGAGACGATTTAACAGATGAGGATGCCTTTAATGCTATTAAAGGTAAAGCAATAGGAGTGCTGGTCCGGAAGGAGTTAAGACCCACTGCTGCCGATCTCTGGATAAAACCGCCTGAAGAACTCATGGCCTTTCTTCATAGCTGGTTGGAAGAAACTTAATCATTATGATCAATCAACATCACAAGAGTTGACAATATGAGCTATTTACTCATCGTTTCCAATAGAGGTCCATTTAGTTTTTCGCAGGATCTTCTCTCACATGCCGAAACATGCCTGAAAAAAGGAACACCACCAAAAGGCATAAAACTTGGTGCAGGAGGTCTTGTCCAAGCGATGGCCGGTTTGATGAGACCTGGCAAATGGAACACTACCTGGCTGGGGGCATCCATGGGCGACAGGGATATCGACGTGGCCCGAGGGCACTATACCCGTTTGTTCAAAAGAATGAAAAAAGAGAAATATTCGCCACTGCATTTCCCTGACATCGAAATCAAACCGGATGCCCGGATGCATTTCAGGTACAAGGAATATGATTTTTACATGCGCTTTGTCTTTTTCGATACGAAACACATGCATAGCTATTACAATAAATTTGCAAATGGCTTTCTCTGGCCTCTGATGCATCTCACAAGATCCCCTCTTTTCTACAAAAAAACGAGGGCATTCCCCAGGCCTCAATTTGAGAAAACTGCTTTCATACAATATACAAGCAGCAGCGTGACATTTGCCAATACCATCATTGATGAGATTCAAAAAGCAGGGGAGTTTCAAAAGAAAGAGGGCGACATGATTATATGGAGTCAGGACTACCACCTGATGCGAATTGCCGAAGTCTTTAAAACCTTACTCCTTGAAGAAGAAGTGTCGGAAGAAGAAAGAAAAAGAATACATATTGGACAGTTCATGCATACACCTTTTTTCAATATCCATGAAATTCAGGGCTTCATACGCGAGGATAAAAGGAATAGAGTCAAAGACCAAATTTACGACCCTTTCGCTGAAAACATTGAAACTGTTTTACAAAAAGTGACCTGGGGTTTGCTTGCTAATGATTTCATTGGTTTTCATACCAAGGAGTACTGTGATAATTACCTGGAAGCTCTTGAAGAATGGTTTCCCGTGGATATAAAAATAGCAGGCCATTTCTATGAGATAATTCATCGCGACAATGTTACAACCATCGGTCCCTTACCTATTGGTTTAGATGTGGATAAAATTCTTTCTGAGGTATCAGAGAAGAAAAAACTAAACTATAGATTAGGTAGAGAGAGCCTTTATGAGAAAATAAACAATGAAAGAAAGTCCGGGAGTTATATTTTTGGGGGACTTGAAAGATGTGATTACACGAAAGGGCTCCTGGAAAGAATAGGTATCTTTTACCATAGTTTCAATAAATTAAGAAATTTGAGAAAAACCGCACGATTTTACCAAATCACCGCGCCAAGCAGGCCTGAAAATCCAGACTATGAAAAACTTGATTCTATCCTGGAAGAACAGGTTTTGAAAATGAACAAGGAAATGGAAGGTGCCCCAATTATTCATATAGATAAAGGAATACCTACACCACAAAATTACAGATTTATGAAAGAGATCGATGTGATGCTCGTGACGCCTCTTGAAGATGGCATGAACTTAGTGGCCTTTGAATACATCCTCTCCCAGAAATATAAACGCCCTGAAGATCGCGGCATCCTTGTGCTGGGCACAAGTGGCGCCTCAAGAGTGCTCAAGCAAAATGGTTTTGGCGAAGAAGATGGGATTGTTTTTATCAATCCCATGAAAGGAAAAGAGGCCGGAGAAAAAATTTTACAAGCATTGTTGAAAAGACGTCATATCTCCGAACAGGTTATCACCTATATTGAAAAGGAGCGAAGAGTAAATGATTGGGCCGAAAAAAATATTAGTGCCATTTTGAACTGTAGAAAGAGTGCATAGGAAAAAAGTTATGAAAGGGGCTGGTAAAAAAATGTGTACTATTGAAATCATCATGTTCAGTCATTTTACTCAGCTCGAATTACTCCAGGGCGCTAAAGACGAGTTTGAATGGAGGCGCCTGGATGAATATTTAAAAGTCAATATTATCTTGAAGCTAATGAGGACACATGGAGACACACAGCAAGAATATATTATTCCAGCAAAAATCCACACTTCCCCGAAAATAAAGTGTTGGCTATCATTGAATAAGGGAAATATGTAAGGGAAGTTGAAAAGACCGTATCGGTCCCTCACTTGTTGAGCATCCCAAGAATCTCACCATTATCGGGAAAACGACCCGCCTTATGCTTTGAAAAAATGAGATCCTCATCTTTTTTAACGTCAAAGACGCCGTTTTTCCCCTCGATGAGCTTCGGCTCGATCTTGAATTGATCCTTTATGGCGGCCGCCAGACTGGCGGCCTGGGGTAGATAGTTTCACATGCCACAGTAGGTAATGGAAATGTTCATCTTTTTTCCTCCGTTTACATTTCAAATATTTGCTATAACGTTTTTCAGTTTTGACCGGACCTGCTCGGCTATATCTTCCAGCTCCCTGTTATGAATGGCCTGCATGGACGCTAAGGGGTCCACGGCCGCGACCTCGACTTTACCATCTTCTGTTTCCCTCACAATGACATTGCAGGGCAGCATGGTTCCTATTTTATTCTCCGTTACCAATGCCTTGTATGCAAATGGGGGGTTGCAGGCACCTAAGATCCTGTAGTTTTGAAAATCCACGTCTAACTTTTTTTTCAAAGTTACTTTTACATCGATATCCGTCAATATACCGAATCCCTCTTTTTTCAACTCCTCGGAAACCCGGATGATGGCCTCATCAAAAGGCACATCCACCTTTGTACTGAAGTAATAATCCATTTTATCCCTCCTTCCAGGCTTTTCGGCAGACTCACTCATAAAATAACGATATTTTTATACTATATTAAAGTTTTACCATAGTAAACCGATATATAAAAAAACAGAGCTACTTTTCCTATTAAAGGAGGTTCGCCATGAATTGCTGGGAATTCAAGAAATGCGGCCGGGAATCCGGCGGCTCGAGAGCGGATGATTTGGGTGTATGCCCTTCATATCCCGATCATGGTACCCAATGCGCCAGGGTGGCTGGCACATTATGCGGAGGTGAGGTACAGGGGAGTTTCGCCCAGAAGCTGCCCAACTGCATGCAGTGTGATTTTTATCGAAGCCCGCATTATGACAAGAGCTACAGAGGGTAATCCTATCCATTAAAACTCCGATATCATCTTTTGAATCAGGTCCCTCACCCTTCGCGGATCTGCCTTTCCCTTTGTCTTTTTCATTACTCGACCCATCAGGAAATCAATGGGTTTGGTCTCACCGGATAGTATCTGCTCCACGGCTTTCGGATTATCGGAAATGACTTCATCCACGATTTTACGAAGCAATGTGTCATCCGAGATGGTTTTCAGTCCCTTTTCTTCAATGATGGAATCGGGCCCGGCACCGGTCGTGAACATCTCTTCCAGGACCTGCCTTCCGACGGGTTCGGTAATTTCGCCGGAGGAAATGATATTAATCAGCCTGGCAAAATTATCCGGCCTGATGGTACATTCACGAATATTACAGGAAGCCTCATTAAGCAGTTTGAAGAGCTCCTTTATTATCCAGTTGCTCAATTTTTTCCTGTCTTCACATATGGTTGCGCAGGACCTGAAGTATTCAGAGACCTCTTTGTCTTTTGTAAGGACGATCGCATCATTCCTTGGTATCCCAAAATCCTCCATTATCCTTGTCAACTGCCGGTCAGGCAGGTCCGGCATGCGGGATTCAATCCTGTTTACGAATTTACCGTCAATCTCAATCTCAAGCAGGTCGGGATCGGGAAAGTACCTGTAATCGGGAGCATCTTCCTTGCTCCTCATGGGCATGGTCACTTTTTTTATTTCGTCAAAGAGCCTTGTTTCCTGATCGACCAGGCCGCCGGAATCGAGAATCTCCTTCTGCCGTTTGATCTCATATTCAATGGCATTCATCATGAATCTAAAGGAGGACATGTTTTTGATCTCGGCCCGGTTCCCAAAATCATGGGAGCCCGCGGGACGAATGGATACATTAACGTCACAGCGGAATTGTCCCCTTTCCAGCATGCACTCGCTGATCTCGATATATTTCAGGATCTGCCTGAGTTTTTCAAGATAGGTCCTCGCCTCCTTTAGTGAACGCAAGGGATTTCTCTCGTGATCCGTGACGATTTCCAGGAGGGGAACGCTGGATCTGTTATAATCCACAAGGCTGTATTCAGCTTCTCCAAAGGACTCGGACGAGTGTACCAATTTGCCCGCGTCTTCCTCCAGGTGTATGCGCTTGATTCCCACAGGGTAGGGCTGACCGTCATCACCTGTTATCTCTAAGTAGCCGTTCTCGCAAAAGGGCCGTTCATATTGCGATATCTGGTATCCTTTGGGCAAATCAGGATAGAAATAATTTTTCCGGGCAAACCTTGAGAGCCTGTTAATGGTACAGTTAAGGGCGAGACCGGCCTTAATGGTATATTCTACGGACTTTTTGTTCAGGACCGGAAGCGCTCCTGGCTGTCCCGTACAGACCGGACAGATCCTGCTGTTGGGCGGGGCGTCGTATTCCACGGGGCAGTCACAGAAAAGCTTTGTCTTCGTGTTCAGCTCCACATGGGTTTCAAAACATATGATAACTTCATAATCCATTGAAAACCTTTTTATCACCGCAAAGACGCAAAGGACACAGAGTCTTTTTTTATACTTTTCGCTGAGAGGGCGAAAAGTATAAAGAAGCGTCTTTTCATAACAGAGATTATTCCTTCAAGTTATTTACCACTCTTACAATACCATCCCGCATGACAGGCACATTGAAATTTAAAATCAAACCCAGATTTAGCCCCGATAGTTTGAGATATGTGAGAATCTGAGCTTTATGTATAGGCTCTATTTTCTCACAGGATTTCAGTTCAATTATTATTGTATCTTCGACAACCACATCCAGTCTGTAGGCGCAATCCAGTCTTTTTTCTTTATAGACAACCGGTAGCGGTTTTTGAGACTCAAATGATATATCTCTTAAATTTAACTCATGACAGAGACATTGTTCGTAGGCTGACTCAAGCAGACCGGGACCAAGAGACTTATGCACTTCAATAGCCGCACCTATGATCTCACTACTCAATCTGTTTATATCCACCGTGCTTCCCTTCAGAGGATTTATAATGGATACATTTTTACTTTTTGCCCTCTCAGCAAAAAGTAAAAAAGATTTTCTCTGCGTTCCCTGAGTCTCTGCGGTGAATCCTATTTTTTTGCTATCTGCTCATAGGCGTGTCCCACGCGAAGCACCGTCTCTTCATCGAAGGCCCTGCCTATAATCTGCATTCCGACGGGAAGACCATTTGCTTCACCGCATTTTACACTCATTCCGGGCAGCCCGGATAGGTTCAGGGAGACCGTATATATGTCCACAAGATACATATGCAGGGGGTCCATCATTTTTTCGCCAAGTTTAAAGGGGAGGCAGGGTGTGGTGGGAGTGATAATGCAATCCACCTCTTCGAAGGCCAGGTCAAAGTCCTCCTTTATCAGGGTTCTCACCTTCTGTCCCTTGAGGTAATAGGCATCGTAATAACCGGCCGAAAGGACATAGGTGCCTAACATTATTCTCCTCTTCACCTCTTTGCCGAACCCTTTACCCCTCGTGGACTCATACATCCTGATCGTATCGTAGATATCCTCATCAGACCTGAGTCCATATTTCACACCGTCATATCGGGCGAGATTACTGCTCGCCTCAGCCGTGGCGATGAGATAATAGGAGCTTATTGCATGTTTGACATGCGGAATGTTGATGTCCATAATAATGGCACCGTTTTCCGCGAATAATTCGATCGCCTTCATGATATTTTTCTTTATCTCTTCGTCAAGGCCTTCTATAAAATACTCTTTCGGCAATCCGATCTTTGTTCCCTTCACGTCCCGCTTCAGGGATGCAAGGAAATCCGGTTTTTCCGTATCCGCAGAGGTGCTGTCTAATCTGTCATATCCGCAAATAGTATTCAGGAGCAGGGCGCAGTCCTCGACCGTTCTTCCAATGGCTCCGACCTGGTCTAAGGAAGACGCGTAAGAGACCAACCCGTATCTGGAGACCCTGCCGTAAGTGGGTTTTATGCCTGCAATACCGCAGAAGGCCGAAGGCTGCCTTATTGAACCGCCCGTGTCGGTTCCCAGGGCAAGGATACTCTCCCCTGCAGACACAGCGGCCGCGGAACCGCCGCTTGATCCGCCGGCAACGTATTCCGGATCTATGGGATTCCGTGTAGGGCCGATGAGACTGTGCTCCGTGGAAGAGCCCATGGCGAATTCATCCATATTTGTCTTGCCGATTAGTACTGCCCCATCCCTGAGGATCTTTTCCACTGCGGTGGCGTTGTATGTAGGGATAAAATTATTGAGGATATTCGACCCGCAGGTGGTCTTTATACCCTTCGTGCACAGGAGATCCTTCACCGCCATGGGAATGCCGTTTAAAAGAGGGATCTCTCCCCCCTGTTGAAACCGCCTGTCCGCCTGCAGGGCCTGCTCCATAGCCAGTTCAGGGGTAGTCGTTATAAAGGCGTTCAAGGTCTCTTCCCTTTCATCAATCCGCCTGAATACGGACTCCGTTATCTCTCTTGAGCTTATTTCGCCCTTTCTGAGCATTTCAGCGAGTTGGATGGCGCTTCTGTCGCATAATTCCATATACTGGTTAATCCTCCAAAATCTTCGGAACCTTGAAATAGTCCTTTTCCCGCATGGGTGCGTTTGCAAGCAACGGATCAGCCTCTTTTTTTTCAGTGGAGATGTCCTCTCTCCATACGTTCTTTATCTCCAGGACATGACTCATTGGTGTTACGTCATCGGTCTCCAGCTCGCCGATGGACTCCACATAGGTCAGTATGGAATTCAAGTCCTTTTGATAGTCTTCAGCCTCGGATTCCGAAAGGGTCAACCGGGCCAGTTTCGCCACATGATAGACCTCCTCCCTGGATATTCTTTCAAGCCTCCGGAACTTGTCCTCAGCCTGTTCATCCAAGTCTTCTCCTGCGGTTCTTTCCATGTCACCTCTTGCACGTGACCGGAAGCCGAGGCCCAACTCATTGAGTTGCATCTCGTCCGCGTTGGAAGGCGCCCTGGTTAGTGGGCAGAAGGCCCTTCGATTCTTTGGAAAGGGTATGACATCGCGAATGGAGCCGGCTTTTAAGATCATGGCGATAACCCTGTCCATTCCCAGGGCCAGGCCCCCGTGGGGGGGCGCCCCGTATTCCAGGGCCTTCAGGAAGAAACCGAATTTATTTTCGGCATCCTGTTTACTCAATCCCAGGGCCTTAAAGATCTTCATCTGCAGGTCCATCTCATGTATACGAATACTGCCCCCGCCTAATTCTTCTCCATTGATTACCAGATCATAGGACCTGGAGTTCAGCGTAAGGAGATCCCTGGTATCCTTCGGATCAAAGTCCGTTCGATCGGGCATCGTAAAGGGGTGATGTTGTGAACTCAATTGGCCGTCTTTCAGCTCAAAAAGAGGAAAATCCGTTACCCAAAGAGGAGAAAAGATGTCTTCGGAAATCAAGCCCAACCTGTCCGCCACATGAAGCCGTAGCTTACCGAGCACTTTGTTGACCTGATCCGCCTTTTCATCGGCGATCATCATGAGAATATCACCTTCTTCGGCCCCGAAGCGTTCCAGAATCTTCTCCTGCTCACCGGCACTGAAGAACTGCACGATATTGGATTCAAGACTTCCGCCAATCACCTTCATCCAGGTCATGCCCCCGGCCCCGAAGGAAGGTACGATCTTCATCGCGTATTCGTTCTGTAAAACGTTTTTGCTCAGTTTAGCCGCCTGACCCCTAAGAAGGAATCCCTTAATATGACCGCCTTTCGTGAGGATCTGCCTGAATATGGCATATCGGGTGTTTCTCAATATGTCCGTAACCTCCTCAAAGGACATGCCGAAACGGAGATCGGGTCGATCCGTGCCATAGTGATCCATCGCGCTTTCATAGGTCATTCTGGGGAAGGGCCGGGGTAGATGGATATCGCCCAGGTTAAATAGTCGAGCCGTCAGTTCCTCGATTACCTCATAGATAAACTCCTCGTCAATAAAAGAGGCTTCAAGGTCAAGCTGGGTGAATTCGGGCTGGCGGTTTGGCCTCAGATCTTCATCTCGAAAGCATCTTGCTATCTGGAAATAACGGTCCATTCCTCCTATCATGAGAAGCTGCTTGAAGAGCTGGGGAGATTGGGGAAGGGCATAGAACTTTCCTTGGTGCACACGACTGGGAACCAGATAATCCCTTGCACCTTCAGGGGTGCTCCTCGTGAGAAAGGGAGTTTCAATCTCTGTGAAATTCAGTTGTTCGAGGTATTGACGTATACAATTAAAAATTCTGTGTCTCTTAATGAATATCTCCTGCATGGATGGTCTTCGAAGGTCAAGATACCTGTAGGTAAGCCGGAGATCTTCATCGACCTTTTCCGGACCGGCATCAATCTCCTCACCAAAGACCATGGCCTTTTCAGAAATCTTGAAGGGAAGCGTCTTTGACCTGGATAGCACATTCAGGCTGTCGGCAAATACTTCGATGTGACCGGTCTCCAGATAGGGATTCTCCGTGCCCTTTTCCCTTAACGCTACCTGCCCGCTTATCTCGATTATATATTCTTCTCGTAACCGGACGGATTTCTCATAGGTGTCTCTGCTCTTCTCTGGAGAAAAAACGACCTGGACGATACCTCGAATGTCCCTTAAGTGAATAAACAGGAGATTCCCGTGATCACGGATGGCATCCACCCAGCCCATAAGCAGTACACTCGAGCCGATATGGGAAGATTTCAGATCCCCACAATATATTCTTTCTCTCCAGTTCATTTAAAAATACCTGATAAAGACCACGATTAACAAATATGAAAAAGTTTAACAGGGCTTATTTCATGAATGTAATGAGAACATATAGCCTATAGTATCGATATAATCAAGATCCTCCTATTCTAAAAAGGGTTATTTCGGCCGGAATGGGATAGGGGAAAATGAACAAATGATCGAGAACAGGGATGAAATATCCAATTTGATGGTTGGATTTATATTTTAATCATTGACAAACAGCTCTCATTTTTTTATGTAATACGTTTTAGCACAACGGCGTGCGTGTTTTATTCCAATTGACGACAAAGGCGTCCAGCTTGTATCATAAGGTGAGGCGCCTTTTTACTCTGGTGCTTATTGACCAGGACCTGAATATGCGTTTCAGGTGAGGAAGGAAATTTCATGGAGATTGGGGATGATAGGAGGCCGGTCCTGGCCTTGTTCTATTGCCAGAACATTCCTGAAAGCAGTGAGAATGTCAGACAGGGCCTGGAAAAGAAATATGGTGAATCCCTGAGGCTCTTTCCAATGCCCTGCAGCGGAAGGATTGATTCCTTGCATCTCTTGAGGGCCCTTGAGGAATTCGCGGACGCTGCGTGCGTGCTAACATGCCCTGAGGGGGCATGCAGGTATTTTGAAGGCAATAAAAGGGCGAAAAAAAGGGTTGAATTGGCAAGATCGATTATTGAAAGTATAGGACTTGAAG
>CAYTUL010000095.1:0-10366 GCA_964441135.1 uncultured Desulfobacteraceae bacterium
GTCTTATAGGTGCCGACGAAATCGGTCTCAAAATAGGAGTAATTAAGCACCTGGATCGGGCCGGAAACGGCGATGTTTCCAACGGTATTAAAGGCTTTTACACCCGGGTGTTCCATGTCTAAGGTCCGGAATATTTTCTCCGTCATGAATTTCATCTGATCATCACTGATCTCCTCAATAGCCTCCACTTCCTGGATTGCCAGGACAGGGTTTCCATCCACATTGGGATCGCGAACGGCGATTTTCTTTGCGTCCTTTATGGCGGAAGCGTCCTTTACGATATTCAACACCGGTGTGGGCCAGAACAGACCGCTATCGGTCCGCATGTTTTCAGAAACACTCAGGGCATCAGCGAGGTTCATGTACCCGGTTAAAGGGTTAAAATAGCCGCCGCCTAACATGACGGCATTGGCTGCCGCGGCCGAACAGACAGTAATGGAAGGGAGGCTTTCCGCCTCTTTTGCCAGTTCCGCGCGTCTGGTTTCATCTTGGACATACAGTGGATTCAATTTATCCGATCCATGCGGTTTTATCATGTTTCCTACCTCCTGTGGGTTTTCTTAAGATTTTTAATCAAACCATGGTCCCGTCAAAGATACCCCTGGCTGTGCACGGGGTTCTTCACTTTATTCCGGCTTATGGGCCCTCGAATTCAATCGAAAATTTCTATCAATTGTTTTTTTTGATGTCAAGATGTATTAGTAACAAATTTCACAAATAGGATAATAAGGATATCCGCTTTTTACTTTCCCGAAAGGATTAAGGAACGGCCTCTTTTCCGGACGAAGAAGTGTCGGCACCTTGATATTCACTTAAAAACCGCCGGAAAAAGAACTCCATAAATTCATGCCTTTCCCCGGCAATACGACGCCCCTCCGCCGTAATGATTCTATCCTTGATCTTGGAAAGCTTTATTTTGAATTCACGGTATCCGGTATCCTCTTCCGTATAGGGATCGGTGTCTTCAGGATTTATGGAAGGATTATGGAGTCTGGCACCCATTTCGCCTGCGAACTGAAATGCCCTGCCCACACCTATGGCTCCGATTGCGTCCAGTTTATCCGCGTCAAAGAGGATCTTGGCCTCTAAGGACTCAGGAGCATGATTTCCGCGAAATCTGTGAGATCGAATGGCGCGGACGATATTGGCCTTTCGTTCAGGGGAAATGGGATATTCACTAAGCAAGCCTTCCGCTATTTCGGCCCCCTTTTCAGCATGACATACATTTCCCTTTGATTCATCCTGAAAGGCCCGGCCGATATCATGGAGGTAGGCGGCCAGCTCGAGCACTTCCATGTCGGCGTTTTCCACCTTTCCGATATGAAGGCAGAGACGATGGACCCGAACTGTATGATCCCAGTCATGACTTCCAGGACTGCCGTTAAAAAATTTCTCCGCGAATCTCTTTATTTCGTCGATCGTTCGTGCCATATCGATTAAATGCTTTGTATACAACCATTACTATAAATCCATATCCGACCCTTCTTCCGTTCCATTGAGCCGGGGCCTGTATTCCTCGCCTACAGGTTCTCCGTTCAATTTTCGTATGATCGGCCTGGGATTTGCCCTTTCATGGTCTGCAAGGGCCTTTTCCCAGCGGCGCTTGGTCTCATCATCAAGCTGGGTCCAGCCAAGTCTGCCGCGACATTTCGGAAATCTCGAACAACTCAGCCAGGGACCGCGCGCCCCGCGCCGGATATTGAGCGGGGAATCACATTTTGGACACATGAGATCGGTAAGCAGGGGTAAGATCTTTGGAGGTACGATAAAACCCTTTTTATCGAGATTCAATATTCCATCACACTCAGGAAATTTAATGCAGCTCAGGAAGGGCCCGAAACGGCCCTTCTTCAATAACATGGGATCGCCGCATTTGGGGCAGGCAATGTCGGACTGTTCGGCGGCGATGGGATTCCCGTCCCTGTCAATAGGGGCTGCGTACTTGCACTCCGGGTAGTTGGCGCAACTCAGGAATCTACCGTTCCGGCCAAAACGGTAGGAGGTGTTTCCACCGCATTGGGGGCAGGTATGAGGAGCGGGTTGCGTCTCCGCCTTGGCATGCTCCATGTCCAGATATGCCGCTGAAAGGCTTTGCATGAAAGGGCCATAGAACCGGTGGAGCATCTGTACCCAGTTGGCTTGTTTTTCTTCAATATCGTCTAATTGCTTCTCCATATCGCGGGTATAATTTACCTGAAGTATTTCGGGAAAGGCCTCAACCAGTTTGTCCGTGACGACCTTGCCGAGATCCGTGGCATAGAATCGATTTTTTACCTTCTCAACGTATTTTCTACCCTGAATGACCTGTATGATCTGTGCGTAGGTGCTTGGACGACCGATGCCTTCGGCTTCCAGTTTCTTCACTAAGGAAGCTTCCGTGTAACGAGGCGGCGGAGTAGTAAAGTTCTGGGCAGGATCTAACTGAAACAAGGCGAGCGGCTGTTTTTCGCTAAGGGAGGGCAGCGTCGCTTCCTCGAAATTATTAGGTATCCCGGATACCCGGTAATAACCGTCGAAAATAAGGACCCGGCCGCCTGCACGGAATATCAGTTCCTTTTCATCCACCTTGCCGGATATCAGTATGGAAGTATAATCCCATTGGGCTTCTTTCATCTGGCATGCAAGAAATCTTTCCCAGATGATCCTGTATATCTTATACTGATGATCGTTCAGTGATGAACGCAGGCTGTCAGGCGTCAGGGTAATATCCGTCGGTCGGATCGCCTCATGGGCTTCCTGAGCGCTCTTATTGGAGGAAACAAAATAGTTGGGTCTTGATGGGAGGTATTGATCACCGAAATTTTTTTGGATGTATTCCCTGGCCATTTGGATGGCATCCGTTGAGATATGTGTGGAATCCGTCCTCATGTATGTGATAAGGCCGACGGAACCCATTCCCTTCAGATTAACGCCTTCGTAAAGGTTCTGGGCGATACGCATTGTCGTCTGGGCGGTAAATCCAAGCTGGTTTGCAGACGCCTGCTGGAGGGTGCTGGTTATGAAGGGTGCGTTGGGTCGATTCTTGGTCCGTTTTGTCTGAATGGATTTCACTTTCCAGGCCGGACCATCTGAAACATGACCTTTTAATTGAATCGTCCTAATTATATTTCCCCTGGCGTCGGGACTTTCCTTTTCAATCCGTTCATCCACCCGAAAACCTGCCAGTGAAGCTATTTCTAAAGCATCGGTAACATTTTTCAGCTTGGATTTTTTCCCGCTTACTTCAATCAGTTCCGCAGCAAGACTTTCATGCTCAACAAGCCATTCATTTCTTTCGTGTATGGTTCTGCCGGTCTTGGATTTCCTGGAGGTCTCTCCTTTCAGGGAATCATTGATCCATTTTTCCCACTGTTCAGCCAATGAGGTCGCATTGTTCAGGGCCGGTGTAAAATACCCGGTTATTTTCCAGAATTCATCCGGTATAAATTTTTCGATTTCCCGCTCCCGTTCCACTATCAAACGGACAGCTACGGATTGAACGCGGCCGGCGCTAAGCCCTCCCGCGACCTTTTTCCACAACAGGGGTGAGACCTGGTACCCGACGATCCGGTCGAGGATTCGTCTCGCTTGCTGGGCGTTCACCTTATCGATGTCTATTACTCGGGGCCGGTCGAAGGCCTTTTCAATCTCTTTCTTGGTTATGGCGTTAAAAACAACCCGTTTTGCTTCTTCAATCTTGACTCCAAGGGCCTCCGCCAAATGCCAGGCGATGGCCTCTCCTTCCCGGTCGAGGTCCGTGGCTAACCAGATACCGGAGGCATTTTTGGCCGCCTTTTTTAACTCTTTTACGGTCGATCCCTTGCCTTTAATAATCTGGTATGTAGGCTTAAAATCGTTCTTAATATCTACTCCGGGTATCGGGTCTTTGACTCCCTTGGGATTTTTATTCGGCAGATCACGCACATGGCCGACCGAGGCCATAACAATATAATCCGGGCCGAGGTACTTGTTAATAGTCCGTGCCTTGGCAGGGGATTCCACAATGACCAGTTGCTTGCCTTCTCTCTTTGCCTGCTTTTTCTTTTCCATATGCCTTTATATTTTTCCGTTTTCAAATAGGACGGCTTCGTAAAAAGTCTAACTTTTGCGTCGCGCTGCATCAAAAAAGATTTTCATCGGTCATCCATCAGCCGAACACATGGAAAGGATCACCGAACAAACATCTTCCCGGGAAGTTGACGGACGATTCCCTTAAGTTCCATCTTCATGAGAGTCCCCGAAACCTCTCCGGGTTCCAGATCGGTTAGCCGTGCTATGTTGTCAATATGTAAAGGATAATCTCCTATGATTTCATAGATTGTTTTTTCCGGTTCATCCAAAGCCGGTAAGGAGGCCCGGGTAAAACTGTCGGTCTTTGGCGCATAGGGGTAATTCAGCCCTAACTCTTCGAGAATATCATCCGAGTTTTCAATCAGCCTTGCCCCCTGTTTTATAAGAAAATGGCATCCGGTGCTTTTAAATGAATTGATGCTTCCCGGGACAGCAAAGACTTCACGGCCCTGATCGAGGGCCAATGAAGCGGTAATAAGGGAGCCGCTGTTTCTGGTCGCTTCCACCACCACGGTTCCCCGGCTGAGACCGCTTATAATCCGGTTCCTTATGGGAAAATTGGTCGGTGCCGGCGGAGTACCCATGGGAAACTCGGAAATCACCGCTCCATCCTGAATTATCCGATTAAAAAGTTGTCTATTGGGGGCTGGATAGATGACATCTATCCCGGTTCCAAAAACAGCTATGGTGAATCCACGGCCCTCGAGGCAGCCCCAATGAGATGCGGAATCGATACCTCTGGCCATGCCACTAACCACCCCCAGACCTCGTCTCGCAAGGCCCTGACCGATCTTTTCGGCCGCCTTTGTGCCATAGTGGGTGGCGTTTCTTGAACCAACCATGGCGATAAAGGTCACATTTTCGGGGATATCATTGCCCTTCATATACAGGATCATCGGAGGGTCATATATATTTCTCAACGCTTGAGGGTAAGCAGGGTCGTTATAGGTAATAATACGCGCACCGTTAGCCTCTGCCTTCCTGAGTTCTTCGAGAGGGTCTCGTTCATATTTTTTGCCGAGTATGTTTAAGGCTACCTCTCTCTTAATACCTTCAACATCCGTTAATTCAGACATGGTCGCCCGGAATACCCGTTCCGGTTCACCAAACCTCTTTAACAGGCTCTTGTAGGCAATGCTCCCTAATCCTGGGATCCCATGTAGGGCAAGCCAGTCGTATCTTTTGTCTGACCGATTGGGCATGATTTCCGATCCGGTTTGCACTGGATACGGCGGGATTATAATGCAGAGGGGATAATAATAGTCAAGTCTTTTCTTTTATGGGACTTCCCCGGCCGTCCATCATGTTCAGACCCTTGGCCTGTATTTTACACGGCAATATTATTTTCTTTGATCCGCGTCATTTGATGGGGCAACTGGCCCTTGAAGCTAAAAAGTCGCGTACATCGGGCCATGACATGTTTTTAATATAGACACCCGGTGAAAAGGATTCCGTTGCCGAGAGTACGATGGCTGTTGAAGTATTGGGCCTGGATTCAAGAATCATAATCCTTCCCAAAATGATGTCGGAAAGGAAAATTTTACTCTCATGGTACCAGTGAATGTTCTCTTCCGGTTCAGGGTCTTTGACCGATTGTCCTTTGACCACCTGAAAGATGTTTCCCCTATTGATCCCCTGATTGAAGCCAAGGTCGATATACACGATGGAATTTGGATGGATCAGTACCTGCTGATCCTTCGTAGCCACAATATTCCCGACGAGTTTCTTTTGGTAGTGCACAGGGTATACGCAGGATGATATAGGTTGAACGGGTATCACAATATTGCCGACATAGATCGGTTTATAGACTTCGGTTATCGTCGCCTTATAAACGTTCTCTTTTTCGTATAATTCCTTTTTTTTCATGGCCAGTCCAAGTCGTTTTTCGACTACAAGCTTCCCGTTGACGGAGAATGTATATCCCATCTCTTTTCCCGTGACGGGATTCATTAGAAGAGGAGATGAAGCCCCTATAGAGAACTCATCTCCCGCAAGAACCTGCGTGTTTTTATCGAAGAGAACATAGGCGGTATCCCCGTTGTTCAATACCAGTTTGTCGTTGTCAGATGCGATTATACTGCCTGAGGGCTGGATCTTGCCAAGTTTGAGAAAACCTATGGTCCTGAGATCAGTCAAACCGTCAATATTTACACCCAATACCTCGGGTTCAGGCTCCATCTTTTCTGCAGGAGGTCCCTCCTGAATGATTTCGGGCTCCCTGACTTTTTTAACAGGCTTTTTTTCAAAAAGAACGATCACATCACCCGGTTCCAGGAGATGGGGATTGGTAATAAAAGGGTTCAACTGCCACAATTCCGGCCAAAGATCAGGATCACCATAAAATTTTTCACAAATGTCCCAGAGGGTGTCCCCTTTTTGTACAATGTAGGTGTTTTCCTGGGTCAAGCCGGTAGTAGGAACAAAAAAACACCCGATCAGGAATAGAGTCGCGACAACGATACAACCTTTTTCCATTCTTTTCATCATTTGCAGACACCCTTTAAGATATTTAGATTTTTAGCAAAATTACAATTTTCAATGATTGTTGTCAAGTCCTACACCGGCACAAAGGCGGACGGCCCGGCAATGATGTGTATCCCATTATCCAAACTTATCACATAGAATTCATAGGAGGACTCCGTGGTATCGGTGATTATGCCCTCGACGCCCTTGTATCCCTTTGTCATCTCGATCCTGGTTCCTGGTTCAAACATATTCCTGCTCCTTAGCGAAAATACGTTACTTCCAGTTTTTAACTGAATCAATCGAAATGATAGTCTCAAAACCTTTTAAAATCAACCAAAAGAGCGCTTAAATTTTATCATGAATAGCAAGGCCCGACACCTTGATCCCTATTTCATCCGCACTTTCACGGCAGGACTGACAACGATAGTGTAAAGATTTTCATCCTCCGAATAAAATTGCTTCGTACGAACCTTCTGATGGAGCACCAGGTCCACGACAACCCTCGCCCAGGACCTGGGACCCTTATGAAGGGCCATGCGTATCTGTCTAATGAGGTTGCCGTTTACCCGGATTCGATGGCCCAGATCCGGCCCAAGACATGCATCAAAGAAATCGCAGACCAGCCGCGGTCTGTCTCCATTATAAACATGGAACCTGGGAAGATTATAGTGATCAAGGGAAAAAATCACCTTCTCTTCCCCTTCCGGTGTGACCTCAATCCGAATCTCTTTAATCTCGGTTAAATTCCCTGGACTGGTTAGGGATGCCTCTTCTTTTTCATTGGATGCAGCCTCTCTGGAGATAACCGTCTCGACACGCCCGCCCTTTATCGCATAGATATAATGATCCCAGCATCCTACGTATATCGTGCCGTCGGCCCCTATCGCTGGAGTAGCGAACAACTCCCCCTTTGTTTCGAATTTCCATTTTAGAAGCCCATTGGGATTTAATGCATAGAGATATTTATCCCTCGATCCAATATAGATAGTGCCGTCCACTCCCAGGGCAGGTGAAGCGTTGATTGCCCCGCCCGTAAGAAAATTCCATTTTAATGTGCCGTCCGGGTTTATTGCATAGAGAAAATGATCCCAGGATCCAATATATATTGTACCGTCAGATCCTATGGCGGGATGAGAATGAACGGCGCCCTTTGTCGGAAATTTCCACCTCAAGCTTCCGTTCGGGTTGATGGCGTATAGATTGCCGTCGTTCGAGCCTACATAGATGGTACGATTGGATCCTATGGCGGGTGATGATACGATCCCGCCCTCTGTTTCAAAGGCCCACTTCCGGGATCCTTCCTCTGCCCCTATTTCATGAGGAACAAAAAGCAGAGCAGCAATAAAAATGAATAATCCTTTACCGATATTTAGGATCTTTTTCACTGCTATTTTTTTATAACGGGTTTTTTCTTTTCAAGCCTGTCATAGAGCTCTTCCGGTATATCTGCAGGGTCCTTGTAAAAGGCGAAGTGGCATTCTCCGAGTTTCATCGGCTCGTACACGAGATGGACCGGACCAAAGTTACCGGTGTTCTCAATGGCCAGCATCTCCATTACAGGGCAGTGTACGCAATAGATGGGAAAGTCCTTCATGCCCCAGGTGACGCGGTGGGGCTCCTTTACCTTTGCCAGGCCGACTTCCGGATCATAAAGGCCTTTCTGGATTATCCTCTCCCCGGAGCCGCAGGGCTTCATGGTCAGGGTGACCTTTTCATCATCCTCTTCAATGGTGATGTGCTGAAGGTGCCCTCTCAGACCCTTCGCCATCTCTTCTACCCGTGAACGGAAGTCTGTTTTCCCGGACGGCTTGAACACGGTCTTCCCTTCAATGGTATGGGCCTCCCTTTCAGCCTCCTCTAAGGCGTCTATGCCATACTTGCGGTAAATATAGCTCAGCAGGCCTGTGACCCAGACCATGTAGCCGTCATGGAGATAGTTAAATTCCTCATACATTCGCTTAGCCAATTCTCTGGCCTTTTCCCTGTCATTGGCATCGATGGCCTCCTGGACCCGGTCCAGTGTACGGGTTCCCATTTCTTTCAGTTCCTCGTCCGTAAAAATTCTGTTGTCACTCATGGCTGCTTTGACCCCCTTTTTATTTTTTTTCGCTGTTAGAATATTCTCCATCGATTCCCCTGTCAAGGTGTTGTCTGAACCCTGAAATCTCTCTCAAGAAATGAGTTGTTTCTGGATGATTATAGGCTAAAATGTTACATTTAATTTAATCCTAACCGGGAATCGATACACGATGAAAAAAATCCTATTATTGGATACGAATACAACGCCTTTCAATGAGGCCTTTCCCGTTTACCCCATAGGTCTGGATTATCTTGAGGGCGTTCTAAAAGAGACAGGTCTCCATGAAACCCATATCCTTGATTTAACACGGGCCGGAGGGCCCTTAACTTCCCCTGATTTTACACAAAGGAAGAGAAAAAGCTTAGAGATTATTAAAAAGACCATAACCGGAAAGCATTGGGACATTATCGGCCTGAGCCTGAGAAACATAGATTCCACCTATCCCATGGGCGACGGGGATCAAAATCTTCATTATTATCTCCCGGAGCTCCTGGAATATCTGGATTGTGTGAAAGAATCCGCGGGCGGGAACACCTCCATTGTATTGGGCGGAACCGCTTTTTCGATGATGCCGGACGTCTTTATGGAAAGGCAAAGGGATAACTGCTGCGGGATCATGGGGGCAGGGGAGTCCTCCTTTCCGGATCTCGTTCAAGCCATTTTAAGAGGGGATTCTGTTCCAAGAATAACCAGGGCAGCTACCCACCGGATCGGAACACTCCAGAACCGTGCGTTGATAAGGAAGTATCTGGATATGCCTGTGGGTGAAAGTACATTCGGGGTCCGGACCAAGATCGGGTGCGGGCAGCTTTGCGGGTATTGCCCCTATCCCCTTATAAGCGGTTCCGGACAATACCTGAAGGACACTGAAAAGGTCATTGAGGAGATCCGGTTGTTAAAGGATGTCCAGAGGGAGGCCGGATCCGGGCAGCCGGTTCGTGTCATGTTTGCGGACGACATCTTCAATCGCCCGCTGTCCCACGCCAAGGAGATCCTCCGTGCCATGATCCAAGAGAATGAAACTCCCGGATCATGGCACGCCTATCTTGACCCGAAAAACATCGATGAAGAGTTTGTAGATCTCATTTTTGAAACGAACGGATGGTGTCAACCAATGAATAGACCGACGAACTCCGAACTCGCAGAACGCAGTTTCCATTTTCTTTTTGATATAGATAGCGGCTCTTCAAGAATGTTAAGAAAGATCGGAAAGCCTTTTGATATAGAAGATATTATGCTATCTGTGAATACATTTAAAAAGGCGGCAAGGATTCGGGAAGAAGAACCGGATATTGCCTCCGTGCGTTTCGGGTTCCATATCCTTCTGGGTTACCCGGGTGAGGACAGGGAAAGCGTAAAGGAGACATGCAGTCTTATCAATGAGTTAATGCCTGCCAATGTGCAAGTCCAGGTCGGCGTGAGGGTTTACCCGAAAACCAACCTGGCCCGGGAAACAAAGGGAATCCTCTGGAAGGAGGACGGAGACTTGATAAAACCCCTATTTACGGATATGAATGTCTCTGAAATCCTGAGCTGGTTAAAGAGATACCTACACAACAGATACACCCGTATTGAACAAAAGGGGAACATGATTCTCATTAATAAGGCATAAGGTATAAGACTTGATAACCCGTTTTTTCGGTTTTCACTCCAAAGAGAAACCTGGGTAGGTAAAGTAGGTATGATATTTCTTTTCAAGGAGATATCTTTTTAAGATTCCATTGGGCATTGCCATGACCAAATATTTGGGGTTTATGCCTCATAACCCCT
>CAYTUL010000096.1:0-10366 GCA_964441135.1 uncultured Desulfobacteraceae bacterium
CCCTGCTGCCGGCGTGAAAGGCCGGTGTCCTGGACCTGGCTAGACGATGGGGACGTGTAAAACGCCAAAACTATGGTCACCGTCGAGGGTTTCACCCCAGAGAGGGTCCTGGTGGGCCGTGCGAGAATCGAACTCACGACCAACGGATTAAAAGTCCGCTGCTCTACCTAACTGAGCTAACGGCCCGATTAAAGAATCTTTTTATATAAGACTTTCGAGGTCCATTGTCAAAATATTTCTGGGTTTTTATTCAACCCGGAAGATGTTCCGCCGAATTAAATCAATTTCCTCCTCATTGGGCGGATAGGGATAGTTCCACTGTTTAACATCCGGCAGGCAGTTGCCAAAGGGCCGATTACATGCGACATGACCGTCGGATCCCACACAGCCCGTGGTCATGAAGGGGACGCCGAGATGAATGATATCAACCAGCCTGTCGGAATTCAAACCAAAGTCCATAATGCGGCCCCGCTTATCAAAGTCCATATCGGAGACGGAACTCAAGCCCTCTTCGATGAGATAGCGGGCTAACTGAATCCGGAGGTAGGCGGACCAGGGCGGTTGCGGTCTGCCGGCCAGTCTTGATCCTTTTTCGGCAAAAAAAGAGAAGATGTGATTAAGGGCACCGGATCGCCACAATCTATCCATGACTGTCGTCATTTCCTCCTCCGTTTCCCCCATTCCTACCATGAGATGAGCGCCCACGTTGAATCGGCCGAAGATGGTTATGGCAAGTTCCAGGATCTCCCAATATTTTTCCCACTTATGGGGACCTGTGACTCCTCTTCCGCGATATCTGTCAAAAAGCTCGGGAGTGGCGAGATCGATGGCTACTCCGATCCTGTCCACACCGGAACCTTGCATGGCGATCAGGTCCTCTCTCTCAAGAATGGTCGGCGCAATAAGCACGGAGACCGGCAAACCGGTCTCACGGCAAAGGGCCTGAACCATCTCGATGGTGGCAGAAGGACACTTGCCATTGGTGATCATGGAGATACAGGTCCGTTTTACGTAGGGAGGGGAATGATTAATGGCATCAATAATTTTAACCATCGAAAAAACCGGCCAGGATACATGAATAAAGCTTTTGTCCTGATATTTCCCCGGGCGTCCTCTGGAAAGGCCGCAATAGGCGCAATTGGCGGCACACCCTTCAGGGTAGTGAACCAGCAGATTCACGCATCTGTTTACAGAGCCACGATACATCCTGCCTTGCATCAGCCCGAGAGAGATGGCTGTAGCATGGCTCATCTTGGCATATCCGGGGCTCCGGATGTGTTTTCTGTCTGTCATCGGGCCCATCCTTCAGCTTTCACACCCTCATAACCTTACCTGGTTTTCTTTTGCCCGCAGGATAGCTGTTGCGATGGAGGACAGGTCCACACCATGGATCATACCCTCCCTCCAGACCCCGGCAAGTGTCTCTTCGATACGCTCTTTCCTCGCCGAGGTCCATTTCAAGGCCCTCTCAAGGCGACTGATATCTTCGCCCGTAGAAAAAAAGTCGCCCGTGATGATGACATTTTCAATGGATCCTCCTGAAAGAGATAGATAGATCTCCAGGAGGCCTCCTTCCGTCTTTACCCTGCCTATACCCATACGCGCACGGGGATGTTTGTGAGAGAAGATCCAGTCCGGGTTGGTATACCGGTCCTTTATAAAATGTGTAATGGATTCCCTTTCCCATCTATCCGGCCGGTCTTCCACAAACCTGATCCTGAATCCTTCTTCAAATGCCTCCTGGATGGTATCCATGACTACTTTCACGGGGACTTCTCGTCCTATTTCAGTGTTCACCGTGGTCATTCGCTGGCTGAAGCAATTGTAGCCCTTGTCACGAAGTTTCATGAGGGGGGTATTCATGATGTCAAGCATCAGCAATAGATCAAAATTATCGAGAAGGCTCGTATGAAAGAGCAGGCTTTTTCCATTTTCAGTGGCGGCTGAAAGCCCGGCTATCTTTTTTCCCTTGATCTCGAGGTCGTTTTTGGGCCTGAACATCGCCCGGATTCCGATCTTTTCAAGCGCCATAATCAGTATATGACTAATGGATTCAAAAAGGCCGCCGACCCCGCTCTTGAGGCCCGGATACTTTACGGGGATCCCGAGACCGAGGGCCACGATTTCGGGTCCCATGATCACGGTACCCCCTCCCGTACTCCTTCGATTGGTTTCGATTCCCCTGGCCCGGCACCTGTCCAATTTCAGGGAGGCATTGATATCCTGATATTTCCCGACAATCGCAGAAGGTACAAACGTGTACAGGTGAAGGATAGGGGGGGATTGATTGTTCGCCACGGAATGTGGAAGGGTATCGTCTACCCCCAACCCTTCAGCGGTTGAGACAGGGGTATGTAAGTTTTTAAATAGACGCCAGGTATCTGACATTATCCCTTGGCTTTTTCCTCCTCGGCTACCTTAATTTCACGTTCAATAAACTCGATAACCGCTTCACCCTGCATCAGGTTATCTAATTCCGAATCCAGATCCCCGGCGTCAATTACAAGGATCCACCCTTTGCCATAGGGATCCGTATTGATAAGACTGGTGTCGTCTTCGAGCTCTTCATTTATCTCAACGATTTCTCCGGATACCGGGGCGATGAGTTTTCCGATCCACTTTCTGGATTGGATTTTACCGCAGACTTCACCCTGGCTTACCTCTTCTTCCTCTTCGGGGAGGTCAATGAATACGATATCTCCCGCCTCCTTCTGAAAGAAGTCGTTCATACCTACGGTTACCCTGCCGTCTTCCACCCGGGCCCAGCTATGCTCTTCATGATAGTAGAGTTCATCGGGCATATTGTATCCTTTAATATCAGCCATTTTAAGACCTCCCTTAATAAAATCGCTACTCGATTTTATAGAACGTCCTGCCTTCGGCAGGACTTCAAAAAGATTTCACTTTATTTAAATCGTGCTTTGATTGCTTTAGCGTGGATGGGTAGTCCCTCCGCCTCGGCCAATGTAACCACCACATCCCTGAGGTCTTCCAGCCCTTCCCTGCTCAGGTACTGAAAGGTCGGCTTCTTTATGAAGTCATCCACCGAAAGACCGGAAAACATGCGGGCGCATTGACCGGTGGGAAGGACATGATTCGTCCCGGAGGCATAATCTCCAACTGGCACAGGGGCGTATGGTCCTAAAAAGATAGAGCCCGCGTGTTTAATCCTGTTCAGGGTGATAAAGGGATCCCCGGTCAGGATCTGAAGATGCTCGGCCGCGTAATCATTTGTAAATTCAATGGCCTGTTCCATATCCTTTGCAACGAGGATATAGGAGTGTTTATTCAGGGAAGACGCAAGGATCTCCTTTCTCGGCAGATCGTCAAACTCCCTGTTGATGATATTACAGACTTCTTCCGCTAATTTTTCCGAAGTAGTGACGAGTACCGCCGCTGAATCCGGGTCATGTTCCACCTGGGACAGGAAATCCACGGAAATCAGGCCTGCGTCCGCCGTCTCATCGGCCAATAAGAGGGCCTCACTCGGCCCTGCCGGGGAATCGATATCCACCTGGCCGTAGACCACCATCTTGGCGGCCGTAACGTATTTATTTCCAGGCCCTACGATCTTGTCCACCCTGGGCACTGTCCCGGTCCCATAGGCCATGCTGGCAATGCCCCAGGGTCCTCCCACCTTGAAGATCCTGTCACAATCAGCCACATCGGCGGCAACAAGGGTAACGGGGTTCGCTTTCATCCCTTTACCGGGGGGTGTAACCGCTACGACCTTTTCCACCCCGGCCACCTTGGCGGGCAGGACGGTCATAAGAATAGAACTCGGGTAAGCAGCCTTACCTCCCGGAATATAACATCCGACGATATCCATGGCCCTTGTTACCCGTCCGGCTAAGATTCCATTCCTTACCTCTATCGACCACATCTCCCTTTCCAGTTGAGCGCGGTGAAATTTTATAATATTTTCGGAAGCCTTCCGGAGGCAATCGACAACCCTGGAATCGACCTGCGTGTAGGCCTCCTCTATTTCTTCCTTTGTTACTTCGAGATCGGACGAGGATATATTTTCCTTGTGTTTCCTGTAATGAGCGAGAGAGACGGCATCCCCGTTCTCCCTGATATCCTCAACGATGAGACGCATGGCCTCGTAAATGGATGAGATATCCTCCATGGACCTTTCCATGATGATTTTTATTTTATCAGGACCTAATTCGTTTATTTTTAGAGGTTGCAGGTTAATCAATGATTCGATCTCCTTTCATTAAGGTTGCCATGTTTTTGTCCGGGATCAAACACCCAGCATCCAGTATCCATGACATTGGCCTACTCGATTTTAAAAAAATTGCACCTATTTAACCCGTTTCAAATGCCTGGGGGCTCAGCAATCTCTTTCCCGGGGCGAAAGCCATTAAAAAAGAGGCTCAAGGCTCAGGGCGCCCCGCTAACAGCGGCGGGATCTTCGACAAGGCTCAAGGAAAAACTTAAAGAATCGCTCTTTATTTGTTTCCCCTATGCCCTGCGCCTTGTGCCCTATGCCTGATTTTATTATCCCCGAGCCCCTTCCTGTAATCACCATCTTTTCAATAGTGTTATAAAAAATCAAACCTTTGGTTCCGGCTTATGTGTGTTCATGTTACGTTTTTTAAGCGGGTTTTTCGATGTACTGAACCGGCCGCTCAAATAGGGGCCTCTCTGGCCTGATGGAGACTTTTCTATCCTCCCGCAATAATCCCTCAGTGCGTCCCTTGTGCTTTCAAATGCGAGACTTTCCCATGGTATCTCATCGGGGCTCAGGAGCTTGACCTCAACGTTCTCATCCCCTGCAATCAGGTCCCCGGTCATATATTCAGCCACATAGACTATTATTACCTCCAGCTTTCCGGGATAGGAATAGACACCCAGCAAGTTTTTGATCCGGATGTCAATGCCGCATTCTTCCATAGTCTCCCGGAGGGCGGCCGCTTCCACCTCTTCCCCGCGGTCCACATAACCACCTGGAACCACCCACCTGCCTCGGCCCGGATTAATCCCACGCTTGAGCAGGATTAGCTTTTGGTCCATTTCGACTACTGCACAGGCCACTAACTTCGGGTCCAGATAAAAGACAAACTCACATTCGCTGCATAAAAGCCTTGCGGGCTCGTTTTTTTTGATTACTGCCGTTTGAAGACCCGCACCGCATACGGGACAGAATCTATAAATGTAATTGAAATGCATTGAACCTCATTTCACGGTTTTCCGGCCCTTCCGGGTTAAGTTGAATTGTTATTTCCATAATTTATTAGAAATAAAAATGGTTATACTTGTTATTGGTAGTCTTTATATTATTTTATCAAGTTCTCTCAACGTTTTGTATTTATTATGGTCGATTCATTACTCTCGTCATTCCGGCGAAGGCCGGAATCCAGGGAGATTTCGAGGCATTCGTATTCCTGGATGCCGGATCAAATCCGGCATGACAACGGACTTTGGACTGTTGAGAATGAATTTTTGTCATGGATACCCTTTGTTACTATTAAACGATTTTGGATTAGAAAAATTTACCGTCGCCCTTCCGGGTTCGGGCAATTGACAAATCCTATCAAATATGCCATTGTTTGCCAATAACTAATCAAAATTAATATTCTTTTCAGGGAAGAGATGAATCATGACTCTGAATAAAGCCGACCTCGTGCAAAGCGTTATGGATCAAGTCCATCTTAAAAGAAAAGAGAAGAGCCGGCAGCAATACCTGTTCCCGGAGCTGGACTGTGACTTTTTAAGTAAAAAACGGGCAACGGATATTGTCGATTCCCTGTTCGAAATAATGAAAAGAACCATGGAAAAGGGTGAACACATTCTTATCTATGGATTTGGTAAGTTTCATGTAAAATTCAAATGGGCCAGAAAAGGGAGGAACCCCAAGACAGGTGAAGGGATCTTTCTCAAGTCCCGAAGAGTAGTCACCTTCCGGAGTTCCCCTAAATTAAAAGAAAAAATAAATCAATCCTAAGAGATCGCTCACGCGAAAACCACCTCACCATCCTCCACATCCATTGTGACATGGCTCCCTTCATTTATAGCGCCTTCGAGTATCTTCATCGCGAGGGAATCCTGGATGTAGTGCTGAATGGTTCTTTTGAGGGGCCTGGCCCCGTAAACGGGATCAAATCCGGTGTTCGCAATAAACTCCTTTGCCCTGTCCGTGAGTTCCAGGGTGATCTTGTTGTCTTTCAGGCGTTTCATTAACAGGTTCATCTGGATATCCACGATCTTTTTAATCTCTTCCTGACCGAGTGAATTAAATAGTATAATTTCATCAATGCGGTTTAGAAATTCCGGCCTGAAGGTGTTCCTCAATGCCTCCATGACCCTCTTTTCAAGTTCTTCACTACCTCGATCGGCCAATTCATGAATCCATTGACTACCCACGTTGGATGTCATGATCAGCACCGTGTTCTTAAAATCCACGGTGCGGCCCTTTCCATCCGTCATACGCCCGTCATCCAGTATCTGCAGGAGGGCATTAAAGACATCCGGATGTGCCTTTTCTATTTCATCAAAGAGAAC
This sequence comes from uncultured Desulfobacteraceae bacterium, assembly GCA_964441135.1. Classification (GTDB taxonomy): domain Bacteria; phylum Desulfobacterota; class DSM-4660; order Desulfatiglandales; family HGW-15; genus CAYTUL01. The sequence goes on from CAYTUL010000096.1 coordinate 6,508, forward strand.
AACGGAGTAAGGGTGCCGTCTGACCGCCTCGGTAAGGTATCCTCCCTCATCATAGCCCACATATCCCGGAGGGGCGCCGATCAACCTCGCCACGGAGTGCTTTTCCATATACTCGGACATATCGATACGGATCATGAATTGTTCGTCATCGAATAGGAACTCGGCTAAGGCCCTTGCCAGTTCAGTCTTTCCCACTCCCGTGGGACCCAGAAAAATAAAAGATCCGATGGGCCTGTTCGGGTCCTGCAATCCGGAACGCGCGCGACGAACGGCATTGGACACCGCAATGATCCCTTTCTCCTGACCGACCACTCTTTTGGCCAGCCTCTCTTCCATCTTGACGAGCTTCTCCTTTTCACCTTCCAGGAGCTTTGAGACCGGGATGTGTGTCCATTTTGCAATAACCTCGGCAATATCTTCACTGTCCACCTCTTCCTTGAGCATCTTTTTTTCAGTCTGGAGCTCCGATAATTTTTTATTCTCTTCCTGGAGGTTCTTTTCCAGTTCGATGAGAGTACCGTATTTCAGTTCCGCCGCCTTTGAAAGGTTTCCCTCGCGTTCCGCGACTTGTGCCTCGGACCTTGTCGCTTCTAATTTTTCTTTTATATGGCCTATCCTGGTTATGACCTCCTTCTCCCTTTTCCAGTGCCGGATCATATCCTCCGTGCTGGATTTAAGATCCTTCAGCTCCTTGTCAAGCTTTTCAAGCCGGTCTTTCGATGCCTTGTCCTTTTCTTTTCTTAGGGCTTCCTTTTCTATCTCGAGCTGGGTTATTTTCCTCTGGACATCGTCGATTTCCGCCGGCATACTGTCTATTTCGATCCGAAGCCTGGAAGTGGCTTCGTCGATGAGATCGATGGCCTTATCCGGTAGAAATCGATCCGTTATGTACCTGTGAGAAAGTGTTGCCGCGGCCACCAGGGCGGAGTCCTGTATTCGAACACCATGGTGGACCTCGTATTTTTCCTTGAGGCCGCGAAGAATGGAGATGGTGTCCTCAACCGTTGGTTCCTCAACCATGACCGGTTGAAATCTCCTCTCTAAGGCGGCATCTTTTTCAATGTGTTTTCTATATTCCTTGATGGTGGTAGCACCCACACATCTCAGTTCCCCGCGGGCTAAGGCCGGCTTGAGCATGTTGGAGGCATCGACCGCACCCTCGGCGGCACCGGCGCCGACGAGGGTATGCATCTCGTCTATGAAGAGTATGATCTCTCCATGGGCATCCGTAACCTCCTTCAGTACCGCTTTTAACCGGTCTTCAAATTCTCCCCGGTACTTGGCACCGGCGATGAGTGCGCCCATGTCCAGGGCCACAACCCTTTTTTCTTTCAAGGTTTCCGGTACGTCCCCCTGGACGATCCTCTGGGCAAGGCCTTCGACAATGGCGGTCTTTCCGACACCCGGTTCACCAATGAGTACGGGGTTGTTCTTGGTCCTTCTGGAAAGCACTTGGATGATTCTCCTGATCTCGTCATCGCGGCCTATCACGGGATCCAGATCTCCCTTTGAAGCGGTCGCTGTCAGATCCCGGCTGAAACGTTCGAGGGCCTGGTATTTGTCCTCGGGGTTCTGATCAGTAATTCTCTGCCCGCCCCGGATATCCACCAGGGCCGCCAATATTGAATCCCTTGTAATACCTGAAGCCGCAAGAATCCCTGCTGCTTCACCTTCCTTTTCATCCGATATGGCGATAAGAATATGTTCAAGGCTTATATATTCATCCTTCATCTGTTCGGCCTCATTAAAGGCCTGATCCAGTACGGCCTTCGTCCTTGGGGAGATATAGGCCTGCCCGTATCCCGCTCCGGATATTTTGGGCAGCCTTTCCAGGGCCCTTTCAATCTCCTTTTTAAGCTGCTCCTGGTTAGCCCCGATCTTCCCAAGCAGGGGGGGAATAGACCCTTCCCTCTGTGCTAAAGCTGCCTGTAACAGGTGTTCGGGTTCGATTTGCTGATGACCCAATTTTTCCGCGGACTGCTGTGCGGACTGGATTACTTCCTGGGCCTTTAAAGTAAGTTTATCAAGACGCATATTTCGCGTTCCTCCTCAATATATATAAAATTTAATAATCTATTATCATCAAAGACATATTGAATAAATTAAGTTCATTAAGTATAAATGTCAAGAAGTGAAAAAGTGCAAAGAGTGACATATATTGAAACCGGAAAAAGGTTGAGACCTGAAAATCTATCTCATGACTTCGGCATATCTATTGACACTCATTAAAAACCCCGGTATTATCGCTTTAATTATTTCTCCGCATAAGAAGGAAATTGAAATTACAATGGAAATACCGATAAAAATGGGCTTTTATTAAATGACAATCCTGTGGTGTTAACAGGGATAAGTTTACGGGGGCTCCATATGATAACGAACACGGCAAGAGTTTCATTTCTTTTATTTCTGTTTCTCCTATCAACTATTATTTTACTTCCTCGAGCGTTCTGCCAGCAGCCTCCATCCCTGCAGGAGGGCATTAATCAATACAAGGAAGAGAATTATGAAGAGGCCATCGAGGCATTGAAAAAGGCAAGATCGGAAGACCCGAAGTCTTCGGTTGCGGCTTTCTTCTTGGGCCTCGCATACAAACAGACCCTGGACTATGAAAAGGCGCTTAAAAACCTGAGGGATGCCGTCACCTTGACTCCGAGGATAAAGGAGGCCCTGATAGAACTGGTGGACGTGGCCATGCAGTTAGGCGAGATCGAGGAGGCGAAAAAGTGGATTGCCGTTGCGGAAAAGGAGAATATTTCACCTGCCAAAACGGCCTTTCTCAAGGGGCTGATACTTACAGAAGAAGGGGATAATAAAGGAGCGGCAAAGGCCTTTGAAAAGGCAAAGTCGATTGACCCGAAAATCGCCCAGGCCGCTGATATTCAGATCGCCCTCAGTTATCTCCGGGAGAGGGAGCTTAAAAAGGCAAAGGAACGCTTTCAAACCGCTATCCTGTATAATCCCCAGTCCGACCTTGCCGGCTTTGCCAGGCAGTATTTAGCGACAGTGAATGAGAGACTCTTTCTTGAAAGGCCGCTTCGCTTTGCAGTAAGCCTCTTCGGCCAGTATGACGACAATATGATCCTTAAACCTACAGACGAGACCTTTGCCGCGCCGGGCTCAAATGAGGCCAGCGGGGTCCTGAATTCCGGGTTCAGGGTGAACTACGTGCCGGCACTAAAAGGACCATGGCTCTTCAATGCCCAGTATAGCATTGCGTCAAGCCTTCACCGGAAAAATATCCACACCTATGATTCCCTATCCAATAATATCGCGGTTACTCCCGGATATAATTTTGGCAAATATGCCCTGAATCTCGCCACCAGTTATACACATGCCCTCGTTCGCAGCCCGAGTTATAAAAAGTATTCAGGTACCATTAGTTCAGGGCCATTAGTCAGAGTAGCCATGAAAAACAACCAACTACTTGAGCTGTTTGCCGGGTACAGCAATACCGAGTATTTCAAACCCGCTTTACTTCCGGAAGATGACAGGGACTCAAGGGGGTACAGCAGCTATATCAGTTGGGTGTGGCTCTTTAAGAAGGATTCCTTTTTAAACCTCAGGTACCAGTTCTCCGACCAGAATACCAATGGTGTAAACTGGGATAATATGAGTCATAGTGGTTCCGTGAATTTTACCATGCCTCTTGCAGAAAAGGTCAAGCTGCAACTCAGTGGTCAGATGACTGAGCAGCGTTATAAGCATCCCAATGTCACCCTGGGTTTACCCTGGACCGGGGTAAAAAGAGTGGATACCATCTATAATGTGTCCGGAGGATTCTCCTGGGATTATAATAGAGACACGACTTTTGTGGCCCAGTACACAAGAAATAGGGCCGATTCAAATATAGCCATTTACG
>CAYTUL010000097.1:0-10354 GCA_964441135.1 uncultured Desulfobacteraceae bacterium
GCTCAGGGTCTCTCAGTCACCGCACCACAATATTGACCAGCTTTCCCTGAACAACGATGACCTTTGCGATATTTTTATCCCGGGTGTATTTCTTTGTCTTTTCATTTTCGAGGGCAAGCCGTTCGAGCTCTCCATCGGGGGTGTTCTGTGGCACCTGGATTCTTGAACGGAGTTTCCCATTTATCTGTATTACAACAGTAATAATATCCTCTTTCGCAAGCTCAGGGTTGAAAGAGGGCCATGGCTCATTGAGCAGATGGGTTTCATAGCCGAGGTTGTGCCAGAGCTCTTCTGTGATGTGGGGAACAAAAGGGGAGAGCAGCACGATCACGGTCTTCAATCCATAGAGATGTGCGAGCCGGGTGTCTGATGAGCTCTCGATCTCCTTTATATCGAATCCTGCCAGAAAGTTTACCATTTCCATAATCGCTGAGATTGCAGTATTGAGATGAAACCGCACTTCAATGTCATCTGTAACCTTCTTTATTGTCTTGCTTGTGAAGAAAAGGATTTCACGAACCAGGAACCTCGCATCGGTGTCTTCGTGTGCAATTGTGGGATCAATATCGGAGGGATCGCGGATATTCCCGCTGTCAGGGAATATGCAAAATCCCTTCCCCATGTGGTCCATGTGGAAGACAATCTTTTTACCTGTTCTCAGGACACCCAGGACAAGATGAAGGAGGTGATTCAGGAAAAGGTCATCAACAGAGTCGTGGTGGCATCCTGTTCACCCCGTACCCATGAGCCCCTTTTTCAGGAGACAATCCGGGATGCGGGCTTGAATAAATACCTGTTTGAAATGGCCAATATCCGGGATCAAAACACCTGGGTCCATATGAATGATCCCGAGAAGGCCACGGAAAAGGCAAAGGATCTGGTTCGAATGGCCGTTGCCAAGGCCGCCCTGATTGAGCCGCTCCAGCAGATCGCCCTTGACGTGAAAGGGTCCATCCTCGTTATTGGAGGCGGGGTTGCAGGCATGGAGGCCGCCCTCGGCGCAGCGGAACAGGGATTTCAGGCCTATCTTGTCGAAAAGGATAAGGAGCTCGGCGGAACGGCCCGCAAGCTTCGTTCCACCTGGAGAGGCGAAAATGTATCCGAGTACCTTCAGGGATTGATCAAAAAGATCCGGGAACACCCGCTCATCCAGCTTTATCTGGAAACAACCGTCAAGGAAACAACGGGAATTGTGGGCAACTTCACCACCACCCTAACGACTGAAAATCATGCCCAGGGTCCCATGGTCGTCGAGCACGGGGCGACCATCTTTGCTACGGGAGGTCATGAATTCAAACCCGAGGAGTATCTCTATGGAGAACACCCCGGGGTCCTGACCCATCTTGATCTCGACCAGGCCATAACTGCCGGTGATGCAAACATCCAAAAGTCGAACTGTGCCGTTTTCATCCAGTGCGTGGGCTCAAGAATACCCGAGCGGCCCTATTGCAGCAAGATATGCTGTACCCATAGCCTTGAAAGCGCGCTGAAATTAAAGGAGATGAATCCTGAAATGGAGATCTATATCCTTTACCGGGATCTCCGCTCCTATGGTTTCCGGGAGGACCTTTACAGGGAAGCGAGGGAAAAGGGCGTTATCTTCATTCGTTATGATCTGGATCACCTCCCCGATGTCAAATTAGGGGACAATGAGGAGATTCAACTAACGGTGACCGACCATATACTTGGGAGGAAAATCCTGTTATCACCCAATTTGCTGATTCTTGCCGCTGCCATTTTGCCAAATGAAAACAAGCAATTATTCGAACAATTTAAAATTCCGGTTAATGATGAAGGCTTTCTGATCGAAGCCCATATGAAGCTGCGGCCCGTGGACTTTGCTTCTGAAGGGTTATTTATGGCCGGGTTAGCCCATTATCCGAAACCTTTGGATGAAAGCATCGCACAGGCCAAGGCCGCCGTTGCCCGGGCCATGACGATCGTGTCTAAGAAGACGATCCTCGTGGGCGGAGTGGTGGCCACCGTGGATCCCGACCGTTGCGCCGCCTGCCTGACCTGTGTAAGGACCTGCCCCTATAATGCCCCGAGGATCGGTGTAGAAGGTTACGCGATCATTGATCCGGCGGAATGCCGGGGATGTGGAGCCTGCGTGGCGGAATGCCCGGCAAAGGCTATCAGTCTTCATCACTTCACGGATGAGCAGCTTATTGCCAAGACCGATGCCCTTTTCAAGGTCGCATAGGCTGAAATAATAAAATTCCTGCTGTTTTATCGCCTGATCATTAGCTTAAAAAGGCATAAAAACAGCCGGAAAAAAACAACGAAGAGGAAGAAAGATGTCAGAATTTGAACCAAAAATATTGGCCTACTGCTGCCAGTACTGAGCATATTCCGCCGCGGACCTGGCAGGTTCCATGAGGCTTAACTATCCGAGCAATATCAAAGTAATACAGGTACCCTGCACGGGACGGGTGGACATCATCCACCTCCTCAGGGCGATCGAGGATGGAGCAGACGGCGTTTATGTAGCCGGATGCCTTGAAGGCGAATGCCATTTTATCAACGGGAATCTTAAGGCGAAGAAAAGGGTGAATTATGTAAAAAAGGTGCTGAAAGAGATTGGCCTTGAGCCCGAACGCGTGGAAATGTTTAACCTTTCCGCGGGAGAGGGACCCCGTTTCGCTGAAATTGCGAGGGAAATGAATAAAAGAATAAGATCACTGGGCCCCAGCCCGGTGAAGATGAAAAACGCTGCTTAAAGAGGTGAGATATGATCGTCGCCGACCAGAAACCCATCAAAGAGATACTGGAGATGGTCGAGGATTTTAAAAAGATACTGATCATCGGCTGCAAGGGTTGTGTCACTGTCTGTAATGTGGGTGGAGCCAAAGAGGTGGGAATTTTAGCCTCAGTTCTAAAGATCGCCAGAAAAAAGGATGGAAATCCCCTAAAAGTGGATGAAATGACATTGGAGCGACAGTGCGATCCGGAATATATTGATCAGGTTAAGGATATTATTCATGATTATGACGCCGTCATTTCAACGGCCTGCGGGGTCGGCCCTCAATTCCTGAGCGAGGCCTATCCCGATCAAAAGATTTTCCCTGCATTAAATACCACCTTCTTCGGCGGAGCTGTGCAGCACGGAGTCTGGGCTGAAAGGTGCGCCGGTTGCGGGACCTGCGTCATACATCTCTATGACGGCATGTGCCCCGTTGCCAGATGTTCGAAGAGCCTTTTAAACGGTCCCTGTGGAGGTTCGGCCGGGGGAAAGTGTGAAATCTCCAAGGAAGTGGACTGTATCTGGGATATGATCGTCAGGAAAAAAATGGAACAGGGCCGCCTCAAGGACCTTGTTACTTTCAAGCCTTCTAAAGACTGGAGGACCGCAAGGGATGGAGGTCCTCGAAAGAGCGTCAGGGAGGAGTTGGTATGATGAACGATCTGAAATCGGGAAGCAATCTTGAAAAGGTCTTGAAATCCGGGCAGTTCGCCTTTACGGGTGAATGTGGTCCGCCAAAGGGAGCCAACGTAGAACACCTGAAGGAAAAGATTACCTACCTGAAAGATAGGGTTGATTCCGTTAATATTACGGATAACCAGACGGCGGTTGTCCGGATGTCAAGCTGGGCTGCATCAATAATCCTGATTCAGGAGGGTATAGAACCCAACTTCCAGATGGTCTGCAGAGACCGTAACCGTCTCGCTATCCAGAGCGATATTCTCGGAGTCTACTCCCTGGGTATCCGGAACATGCTCTGCCTTTCCGGAGACCATCAAACTTTTGGAAACCACCCCCAGGCCAAGAACGTGTATGATATTGATTCAATGCAGCTTATTGCCCTGGTAAAGAAGATGCGGGACGAAGGAAAATTCATGAACGATGAGGAGATCGACGTACCGCCGAAACTGTTCATCGGCGCCGCTTCAAATCCCTTTGCCGATCCCTTTGAGTTCCGTGTTCACCGTTTATCAATGAAAATCGCCGCCGGTGCTGATTTTATCCAAACACAGTGTATCTATAACATGGACAAATTCAGGAAATTTATGAAACAGGCCGTGGACATGGGCCTGCACGAGAAATGCTTTATATTAGCCGGTGTTACCCCCATGAAAAGCGTCGGTATGGCCCAGTACATGGCCAAATCCGTTCCGGGTATGGATGTTCCGGAATCACTCATCAAAAGACTCAGGGGAGCCGGTAAAGGGAAAGTGGCTGAAGAGGGTATTAAATTCGCGATCGAGCAGATTGAAGAGTTCAAGGAAATGGAAGGAGTTGCCGGAGTTCACCTTATGGCCATTGAATGGGAGCACCGGGTCCCGGAGATTGCGGAAAGAGCCGGGGTTCTTCCGAGACCCAAAGTCTGATACCCTTTAAATATTTCCTGATATATTGACCCCCATTTCAATGAAGGGCGGGCAACCGGGGAATGCATTTTTTACCCTTCTGATGCCCGCCTGTTATCCTGATGAAGCCCTCCGGATTTTTTCCTTGAATTCAATCCGATATATCCATTATTATAATTTAAAAGCAGGTATGATATTTCTTTTCAAGGGGATATCTTTTTGAGATTCCATTGAGTGCTGCCATGACCAAATATTTGGGGTTTATGCGTCATAACCCATGGAGACTAAATTTTTTACCCTGCAAACCCTAAATATTTGGTCATCTGCTACAAAGCCGGTAGATATCTCCTTGAAAAGAAATATCATACCGGATATCCATCTTCAGGCGTAGCCGGATAATCTTAACCTGGCTTAAAAAACTGGGTTTCTAACATCAAATGAAAAATGGGCCGGCCCCTGGGGATCGAGAGAAATAATATCCATGATTATCACGACGCGCGATGGAAAATCCTTTGATACGGAGACCGATCTGACGCCTCCGGAACGTCATATCCTCCAGAAGCTCTTTCTGTGGAAGTCAATGGTTTCCAGCCTCCAGGAATTCAGAAACAGAAAGGATGAAGCCTTTTTCAAAGGCTGGAACAATTCCGGTCAAGTAAGTGAAAGCCCCTCCATGAAAAGTATCATTCATGATATGGAACAGAACATTACCGACCGACTGTCAAAAAATGACAGGAAGACTGCTGTCATTTAAGATATACATTGGGACTCTTTACGGGTCCATCAACATTCAATTCCTTAGAGTGAAATGAACCATTGAAAATCGGTCCTCCAAAATCTGAAACAATACTGATAAATCTATCCAACCAGATTGTCCGCGGTAAACAGGCCAAAGTGATCCTGAATGCCGCGATTATCGGCGGGGGGAAAGCCTGTTACAATCTGCTGAAACTCTTAGATGAAGACCGGTCAAAGAGACTGAGATTGAAGATAATCGGTGTATCGGATTTGAATACGGAAGCCCCGGGTTTCCGATACGCAAAGGAGTTGAATCTATTTACGACCACCGACTTCCATGAGCTATTTTCCCTCGAAGGCTTAAATCTGCTCATTGAACTTACCGGATCAAATAAGCTTGCCCAAGAGATATCCTGCATGAAGCCATCCACTGTTTCTTTTATGGATCACGTGGCAATCAGAATACTCTGGGATCTTATTCAATTAGAGGCCGAAAAGATCGAACTGGAAAAGGAGTGGCATAAATATTTAGAAGTCATCAGGAAGCAGACGAAGGTCGTCCCAGATTCGCTGCCCTACCGGATCATGGTAGTCAATATGGACAAGACCATTGAGACAGTCAATCAGACTTTTCTCAATGCCTTTAAACTGACCGAGGGCATGGTGCAGGGAAGGCCCTGTTATGACCTGAGAAAAAGGATGGGCAGACCCTGCAGGACTTCTAACGGGCAAACCTGTTATATTGACGAACATCTTGAAGAAATAAAGGAAAAGGGTATCTACAGCACGTATCAAGAGTATCATACGGATTCGGGAGAGAGCCGTTTTGATGTGATAACATGGGCGCCCATCTTTGATGAAAATGGCGAGATAGTCCAGGTCCTTGAGGCCTCGCGGGATGTGACGGACAGGATCAAATTGGAGAAAGAGGCCCAAAAATCAACCTCATTTCTCCAGAATGTCATTCAGAGTACGGTGGATGGGATCGTGGTTGTGGATACCAAGGGAAATGTGCTGCTGTTTAATGAGGGCATGGCAAGGCTGACCGGTTTTTCGGCGGCTGAAATAATAAATAGAGGCCATTTAAGCTCCTTTTACCCCATCGATGTGGCGAGAGAAAACATGAAAAAGATGCGAAGTGACCAGCATGGTCCCCGGGGTAAATTAAATCCTACAAGCATGATGATAACGACGAAAGACGGCGACGAAATTCCGGTCACGCTGTCCGCCTCGATTATTACCATCGATGGGAATGAAGTGGGGAGTGTCGGCGTATTTACCGATATGAGGGAAGTTCTTCAAATGCGGAAAGAACTGGAAGAGGCCCACCTGCAACTGGTTCAGTCCGAGAAAATAGCCTCCGTAGGAAGAATGGCCGCCGGTGTGGCCCACGAAATAAACAACCCCCTTTCCGGAATCATGATATACGCGGAACTCCTGAAGGAAGACCTTAAAAATAATAAAAGGCAGCTTGAGGATATTCAGGAGGTTATCGATCAGACCCTGCGATGTAAAAAGATTGTCTCAGAGCTTCTTGAATTCAGCAGGCAATCCGTAGGGAAGGTCTCCTCCTTCCATCTCGATGATTTGATCCATAAATCCTTAAACCTCCTGATTAATCAGGCATTATTCCAGGACATCGAGGTAAGGGAGGACATCGACAAGGGTTTACCGGGATTGGTCGGTGACGAGGGACAGCTTCAACAGGTATTTGCCAATCTCTTCATCAACGCGGCCGATGCCATGCACGGAAAGGGACAACTTTCGATCAAGGCGGAGTTCGATAAGATCCGAGAGCATTTTATTATAAAAATTTCAGACACGGGGCCCGGTATATCCGAAAAACTGCGGGACAAGATTTTCGATATGTTCTTTACCACAAAGCCGGTCGGAAAAGGTACAGGGCTCGGATTAAGCATAACCAAAAATATTATTCAGTTACACGGAGGTGCTATTATGGTTGATTCCCCTCCTGAAGGAGGAACGACTTTCACGATCGAACTTCCTTTGGGCTTTGTGGAGCAGCCCGTTGATGAACCGATCTTTATAGGATTGGAAGCGTGATGGAAGAAATAAGCAGGGTCCTGGTAGTGGATGATGAAAAGGTGGTCAGGGAAGGGTGCCGGCGTGTGTTGGGCGGGAAAGGATATGAGGTAATTACGGCTGAAAACGGTGAACAGGCCATGGTGACGCTTGGCGCAGAACCCGTGGACATTATCCTCCTTGATCTTAAGATGCCCGTCATGAGCGGGGAAGAAGTACTTGAAAAGGCATATACATATTACCCGGAGATCCCGGTTATCATCATTACGGGGCATGGAACCATCGATACGGCCGTGGAATGTATGAAGAAGGGCGCCTATGATTTCATCACCAAACCTTTTCAAATAGATCAATTCCTTTTGACCATAAACAGGGCGGCGGAGAAAAGGCGTCTGGAACAGAAGGCCAAACAGTTCGAGGATGAGAACCTGAAAAATCTCTATGACCTGTACCTTGAGAAGAGCCGGCTCAAAACAATAATCAATTGTATGGCCAACGGGGTTATGGTGAATAACCGGAATATGGAAATAGTCCTCCATAACCCGGCCTTGATGAAATTGTTAGAAATACCGGAAAAGAAAGAAAATCCTATCCCAATAAGCCAGATTATTCATGATAATCACCTCATCGCCACCCTTGAAGGAATCCGTTCGGGTGGTACATCCGGGCTGGAATCCGTCTCCCAGGAGATCAAGACGGATAAAAGGTTTCTGAGAGCCGTATCCTTGCCGGCCTTCGGACCGGACAAGACGATTGTGGGAACGGTAACCCTGTTAGAGGATATTACCGCCTTCAAACAGCTTGATGAAATGAAATCCCATTTCGTGAACATGGTAGCCCACGAGCTTCGCAGCCCCCTTGTTTCCATTCGGCAACAGAACAGTGTCCTCCTCGAAGGACTGGCCGGCCCCTTACAGGAGAAACAGGAGGATATGCTGAAACGGGGTATGCAGAAGATTGATCAACTCCTTGAACTGATAAACGACCTTTTAGACATCGCAAAAATCGAAGAAGGCAAACACATACAGCATCAGGTGCCGACGGACATAGAAAAAATCATTGCCGATATCGTGCATTTAATGGAATCGAGGGCAAGGGATCAGGGGATAGAGCTTACGACCTCCTGCCAGGGTTTGCGTCCGGTGCAGGCCGATCCGGCAAGGATCGAGGAAGTTTTTACCAACCTGATCACAAATGCCATTAACTATTCTCCGGATGGTGGTCGCGTGTCAATAACCGCTAAGGGATTAAGTGAATATATTGAGATAAGGATAACCGATACGGGTGTTGGAATCGACAAGGAAGAGCTCCCCAAGATTTTTGATAAGTTTTACAGGATCAAACACGCCAAGACCCGGCAGGTTATGGGGACGGGTCTGGGGCTTGCCATTGTAAAAGGCATTATCGACGCCCACCGTGGTACTATTGATGTGGAAAGTATCCCTGGAAAAGGGACTACCTTCAGAATGCTTTTGCCGATTATTTCGCCGGATGAATAACCCGGTGTTGTCCCTTTTCTATGATATTGGGATCGCCTGATATCATTAAAGGCACATCCGTCGCAATAGGGACAATAGGATCGATTTTTTTAAAAACACAATTTTAACAGCTTGTTACAGGAATGATATCATTTTGTGGTTTCGAACTTTCCCTTAATTTGTCTTGACAGGATACTACTGCTGCAGATAACTTGTCCAATTCATGAGCAATAGGAGTTTCTTCTTTTCGTTAGGAAAAGGGCCATCTCCAATCCCCTAAATGGCCTGCCCCTATAATTCGGAGGTTCATGTAATGTCCTTGAAAGATAAGATCAAATCACGTAAATTGCTAATCCTGGCGGAATTTGAACCGCCCAAGGGCGCCGATTTCTCACCCTTGCTGCATAATGCGAATCTTGTCAGAGGAAGAGTCGATGCATTTTTAGTGCCCGAGATGGCCATTGCCGTTATGAAGGCCAGCTCCCTGGGAGGATGCGCCTTTCTTCAAAGGGAGGGATTTGAAACGGTTTTTCAGGCCTGCTGCCGGGACAGGAACCGTCTGGCCCTCCAGGCGGATATCCTTTCTGCAGGCGCATTGGGTATTTCAAATATTATGGCGGTTCCGGGAGACGACATGAAATATGGAGACCATCCACGTGCGAGGACCGTCAATGATCTCGACCTGCTGGAGCTCCTTGAGGCCATTCAAACGCTCCAAAAGGGCAGAGATCTTTCAGGTATTGAATTGAAAAACGCACCGCGGTTCTGTTCAGGATCAACCTTAGACTTGAGCGCACCCGGGGGATTGCTGGAAATCGAACTTGAAAATCTTAAAAAGAAGATTGACCTCGGTGTGGAATTTGTTATCACGAACCCTGTCTTTGATATCCATCGTTTTCAACAGTCTGTTAAACGGATCGATAGGAATGGAATCGCTGTTATTCCAACTGTTGTTCTATTGAAATCCGCTGGGATGGCCCGGTACATCGACCGGAACATTAAAGGTGTATCCATACCATCCGAGATGATTCGAAGCATTCAAAAGGCCCCGGATAAACAGAAACGGTGCATTCAGATAGCGGCCGAGCTTATCAACCAGATAAAAGATATGAATATGGCGGGCGTTATGATTTCCACCTTAGGCTGGGAAGACAGGCTCCCCAAAGTTCTCGATATGGCGGGCCTGTGAGAGAATCCTGTCATCCTGAAAGCCGCTTTTTCATTTTATAAATTCTCAAACCATGGGAGAAGGATTGAAGATCATGACCAATACAAGCGTAAAAAAGATATCGGGTTCCGTGATGATCATAGGGGGCGGTATAACCGGTATGCAGTCCGCCCTGGATCTTGCGAATTCCGGTTATTACGTTTATCTGCTTGAAAAATCATCCGCCATCGGCGGCATGATGTCGCAGCTTGACAAGACGTTCCCCACGAATGACTGTGCCATGTGAATTATCTCGCCCAAACTGGTCGAGGTCGGCCGGCATCTAAATATCGAGCTTCTTACGAACACCGATTTGCTTGAATTAAAAGGAGAACGGGGAAATTTTACCGCAAAGATATCCCAGCGCGCGCGTTTTATCGATATTGAAAAATGTACGGGCTGCGGCGAATGTGCAAGTGTTTGTCCGGTGAACCTGCCCAATGAATACGATCTGGGGCTATCCACAAAAAAGGCGGCTTTTAAACTTTATCCCCAGGCCATTCCCGGCGCCTTTGCCATACAAAAGACGGACAAGGCCCCCTGCCGTTTAGCCTGCCCCTCGGGTTTGAACGTCCAGGGG
>CAYTUL010000098.1:0-10247 GCA_964441135.1 uncultured Desulfobacteraceae bacterium
CAAGTCTCTGGTTTCCACGCGCGATATCCTCACCGGTGATCCCCAATCGGGTAAAGGCCTCTTGTACCCGAGGCAGTTCGGATTCCATCTCATTATTTTCATAACCGCACAATCCAAGCATTTCAAGCATTTTCCGGCCCCCCCTTCACCATCTCCATGAAGGCGTCCAGCCGGTTCCTCAACGGGCCTGCATCCGCAACGTCGTAGTTCGACTCAACGATAAGCATCGGGATATCCCGCTCCTGCATCTTTTTATCCAAAAAATAAGATTCCTGGTCGTAGGTCTCACAACAGAGCAGTTCATACCATATCACACCGGATACATGAAAATCCTCGATAAGCCTCCATATAAAATCAAGCCTCTTTTTTGTTGAATCCCTCATAAAGGCACAGGGCAGTTTATCCCTCAAATAGCTTTTTGCCAAGGACCGCATCGGATCCCCGGTGTTTTCCACATTCTGCCAGTAATACCGGATTCCTTCACATATCTCCTCGATGACGATCTCTCCACCCGCTGCTTCAACCAGTTTCAGGATATTATAGTCACCATGAGCCAGATTCGGACCGGCCAGCAGAAGCCTTGCTTTCTCAGATTTCTTTCCGGACTGTTTCTCTTTCAATTCCTCATGCAGGGACTCCAGGATACGGACCATAAAAACCGGGTCCGCATAAAAAGAGGCGTGGTTAAGCCCCGCAAAGTCCAGACCGCTCAGCGGAGGGGTTGAATCACGACGCATCAGGCTGATTTTCTTCAGGTATTCCCTCATCCTGTTATAAAGATCGATCGCCTCCCTGGTTTTCTCGTCCGTAATGTCACTTCCTGTTAATGATTCTATCCTTTCCTTCAATACATGCAGCCTGTCCTCAAAGTATTCCAGTTCGGAATCACCCCCGGTCTGATGAGGAACGCCTAATTTGAATACCTCTATATCTCCCTGGTATTCCCATATTTCGGCTATTTTTTTAAGATGCTGGCACGTAATGGGCGCCACAACCATATCAAGCAGGTTGTAATAGGGGTTGTTCTTCAGCATCCTCTCACCAATTAACGCTCTTGCGAAAGGGCAGATAACGCGCGGTACCACGGAAAGAGCGGTATCGGCCGTCTGTTGATTTCCTCCATCCGTAAGACAGACAGGAATCGCTCCGGAGGCATGGATGATTTCTTCCGGGACAACATTCCCGGGGAAATATCCGATAATCTTAACTCCTTTTTCCTTTGCCCTTCTGAGATATTCCGGCCTGTCTTTCATGTGTGAAGATAGGTCTTGATTATTCATTGGTCCCTCGAACACTCACTGAATTTTAGATTTTTCATACCAATCCGGTTTCAAGTAGATAAAAGCATTGATTGACCTGAAATGGCCCTACAAATTGATCAATGATTATCTGTTTATTTTCCAAGCATCAAGCCGGGAAGCCACAGGCTGATCTGGGGAAAGGCAACGAGTAGAAACAGGAATATCACCAGCATTCCAAGATATGGTAACACACCCTTGAGAAGATCAATGGTGTCGATTTCAAAGAGATTCTTCACTAAAAAGAAATTGATCCCCATGGGCGGTGTAAGCAGTGAAACCTCCATATTCACCAAATACAATATCGCGAACCAGATCGGGTTGAGATTCATGGATTTGATCATCGGGACAAATATGGGAATGGTAATCATCATAATGGTCATCCCGTCTATAAAGCACCCCAGGATCAATAAAAAAATCTGTATCATGACAACAACGAAGATCGGATGGGGCCCGATGACCGTTACCCATTCAACCAGTTGTTTTGCCAGGGCCTGGCTGCCCACAACATAGGAAAAGAAACCCGCCCCGACCAGGATGAACATGAGCTGCGCATTGATGTGCACCGTCTGTATTGCTGCGTCATATATGGCTCTTCCTCTGACGCCATACCCGATGACGGCGACAATGACTACGATAAGGGCACCCACACCGCCGGCCTCCGTGGCTGTGGCTATTCCGAAGAAAATGGATCCGAGGATGGCAAAAAAGGTCAATATGACGGGCCATATCCTCTTCAGGGAGGAAAACCTCTCACTCCAGGTCACTCTGCCGGCAGGCGGGCCGAGTGAGGGATTCAGGGTGCTCTTGATAACGGGAACCAGTGAAAGCATAACGGCTAAGAGAATACCCGGGACGATGCCTGCGATCAGGAGAGGCCCCAGTGACATGCTCATCAAACCGGCGATGATAATCGCCGTGGCACTGGGGGGTATCAATGGACCAAGAACACCGCCGCACGTCAGGGCCGCCAGGCTCATGGTTTTATCATATTTATACCTCTCAAGTTCCGGGATGCATACGGGCCCCATGGCTAAAATCGTCGGCGCGCTGGCGCCCAGGACGGCGGCCATCCCGGCCTGACCAATGATGCTGGATACGACGAGGGCTCCGGGAAGGCGGGACAACCAGAGCCTCGCCGATCCGAATAGGTCCTCGCCTATCCTTGTCTGGGCAATGAGACAGCCGATAAAAGCGAAGAGAGGCAATGGGGTCCAGGCTGGATTAAAAACGGTTTGAAATGTTGTCCAGCCGAGTTTGTGAAGGGCAACGGTTCCGAAAGTGAGAAATCCGATAATCATGGAACTGAATCCCAGGGCATAGGCTATCGGCATACCCAGGTTTAAAATGATGAGCATAACGATAATACACAGGATAGCCGCGGTTAACTGATCCATAATAGTCTCCCTGACCTCATGCCTCTGGTGTCTTGCTTCGGGATAGATAATAAGCAAACCCTCTGCAGAGGTTGCTGAAAACAACCAGGGTCAACAAGCCATAACATATGGGAACCATGAGTTTTATAGGGCCGATTGGTTCTCTCCATATGGAAAGGCTCTTTTCGCCGATTCTGAGCGAGTACATGGCAACTTCCCAGCCCTTCCAGGTGAGAACAATGCAATAGAAGAGCGCCAAAAACGGGCCGAGAAGGCTGTGAAGGAACTTTCGAAAACGGTCGGGCGCGAACTGAATAAATATTTCAGCACGGATATGCTGATTGAGTGATTCCACGGATGCTACGGCAAAAAGGAAACCCCACAGTAAAAAGATGGTGCTTAACTCGTATGAAACGGGTTCCGGCCTGCGAAAAAAATACCGCGCGACCACGCCATAGACGGTTGTAATGATCATCGAAAGGGTCATGGCCGCGGCAATAATTACAAAAAGTCGCGTGAGTTTCTGAATCAAGAAATCTAACCCATGTATCATCTTTCGAAACATGAAGGAACCCTCCCGTCAAACGCGGATATGATCGGATTGCTGACCTTAGTCGAGGAAAAATGGACGACACGATCAGGCGTATATAAGGGACGGCTCAAAGCCCTGCAGGATGCTTATTTTGCAGGGCTTTGAAGAAGGTCCCTATCAAGGTTGCCTCATTCTTTTTTCAAAATTACTGGATTACAATCGTTTTTCAGTACATACCCCGTTCTGAATAGGGATGACGCTTATTCGCCTCTTCGGCAATCTCCTTTACTTTCTGACCAAATTCACCAAATTCACTAAGCTGCTTCTTCTTGTACGGCATAAGCCTCTCCATCCATTTGCTCCTTTCCTCCTGGGGCACGATATATATTTCCACACCTTTTTTCTTGAACTCCGCGATGTCGTCATCACCCAGCTTGCCGTCCGTGGTCTCATTCATATATTCCGCTACATCCGCTGCTGCGTCCAGCAGCGCCTGCTGAATATCCTTCGGCATCTTCTTCCATATGTCCAGATTAATCTGGAAACCGTTCCATCCGGCGATGGGATAAAAGATCGTGACAAACTTGCAGACATCCGCCAAGCCGATAATCCGGCCCCCGTGGAGCCCCTGGGTGGTGGCATCGATCACTTTTTTCTGAAGCGACTCGTACATATCCGTCCACATTATCGTGACCGGAGAACCACCCATTTCCTTGATTAAGGCCGCCGCAGGAGGACTTATGGCGCCGGTCAACAGGCCCTTCCAGTCTTCAAGGGTCTTCACAGGTTTTGTGGAGAACAAATTTATCCCCTGGGTATTCATTATACTCAAAGCCTTGGCATTGAATTTCTTCTGGAGTATCTGGTCGTAGAGTGGCAGCAAGGGCTTACATGCTGATGAAGCCGCGGGTGAAGATACAAACAGAAAAGGGGTCTCTATAATGCTAAGCTCCGGATCCAAAAAGGAATACATTGCCCAGGGCGCGCAAGCCATCTCAACCGCGCCGATCCTTACGGCGTCGAAATATTCCGGTAGTTTTGCCAGGGCCCCGCCTGCATGCACCTCAATCATGTATTTGCCCTTTGCCTTTTCATTGAATTTCCTGGCCAGCTCCTCATTCACCCATGTCAGAGGCCAATCACCGGGCGGTGAGGGTACGACCAGTCTCAGGACCTTGGCTTTTGCATATACGGGCTGGCTCCCAAAGACAAATAATCCGACAAACAGGAAAATCATTGCAAAGATTGAAACGAATAAAACTGTCTTTTTCATAACATTCCCTCCTTTTTAAAAAATGTTGATGGAAAAATCAGTATAACGTCTTATCAAGGGATGAAACGAAATGGCTTTTGATTGATTTCTTTAAGCAGATTTCTTAATGAATATCTGAATACTGTATTTTAAAACAAGCAATGTCAAGAGTGATTTCTCTTTAGAAGAATCAGGATAGTTGATTTAAATACTTCACTCACGGACTCCGGTTCCGGATTACCTCCGAAAGCCTATGACGGACCGTTTCGTGCCGAATAATTATGCGTGTCTTTTTTCAGGATTGGTATTCCGCACCGGCCGTGCCGGGATAAATTGAAATTTATATTTTTTACTTATCGTTAAGTAGATATTTAAATGCTTATGGAGGCGCTGTCAAGTAAAAAATCCCCTTCCCGTTACAATAGTCCTAAAGAGAATAAGATGCCTCATCCCACAGCCGGATAATCATGATCTCCGCGATGCGGAATCTTCAACCGGCATAACAAACCGGGTTTCTTATATCAAATGGATATGAATCGGAATGGAAAAAGGGTCTCTTGTGAAGGGAAAGATCCGGTTCCGGCCTTTTCAGTAATGATCACCGGACCGGTCGAGGAAGAAGGCTATGTCTTGAATTTATTCATCATTTCAGTCAACTCCAGGGCCAGTTTGCTCAGTTCCTTGGAATGGAGATCCATCTGGGAACTGCTGTCAGACATCTCACCCGCAGCCTGGTTTACCCCTGTGATATCCCGGGCGATTTCCGTGGAGACTGCACTGCTCTGGGCCACGTTTTCATTGACCTCCTGAATGCCCGTCGAGGCCTGGGTTACGTTACCGGCGATCTCTTTCGTGGTTACGGACTGTTCTTCAACCGCCGATGCTATAGCGGATACGATCTCATTTACATCATTGATAACCTTTAAAATTCCTTCTATCTCCGAAACGGTGCCTGTAGTTGAGTCCTGTATCCCATCTATATGGTCTTTTATCTCCTGTGTCGCTTCCGCGGTTTGTCTGGCTAATTCTTTGATCTCATTGGCCACCACGGTAAAGCCTTTTCCAGCCTCTCCCGCACGCGCCGCTTCTATCGTTGCATTCAGGGCCAGAAGGTTGGTCTGTTCGGAAATCTCCGTTATGGCTTCGGTGACCTTGCCTATCTTCATGGCCGCATCACCCAGAGCATCTACTTTAACCGATACGTCCCGGGCCCTTGAAACCGCTTCCCCTGTAATGGCACGGGCCTCCTCAGAGTTCCGGGCAATCTCATTGATCGTTGCCGTCATCTCCTCTGCTGATGCGGAAACCATGCTGATATTCGTGGATGCCTCTTCCATGGCAGCGGCTACAGAATCCATGTTCGTACTCATCTCTTCGCTTGATGAGGCCACAGTGTTAGCCTTTACCGACATCTGAGTCGACCTGTCGGACATTTCTTCCGCGAGGCCGGATAATTCAGAAGAGGATTTGCTCAGGCTTCTGGCGTTCCCTGTTATCATTTTTATCATATTCTGTAGCGTTTCTATGAACCGGTTAAACCATTGTGCAAGTTCACCCATTTCGTCTCTGTTTTTTATCTCGAGCCTTGCCGTCAGGTCCCCTTCTCCCTCCGCGATATCCTTTATCCTATCTATAACCCCCATAATCGGAGTGATAATGGAGCGGGTGAACAGGAGAACTACGATTACAATGACTGCGATACATATTACGGCAATCAGGCCTATCTTCCATATTAGCATACTCACGGATTGAAAGGCCTCTGCTTCATCAATCTTGGAGGCGATGGCCCAGTTTAGACCTTCTATTTCTAATGGGTCGTAAGAAACGAGCTGTTTTATCCAATCGATGGTAAAGATTTCAGAACCCGCCTCACCCGCAAAAACCTTATCCAGAAAAGGCAGGAGAACTTCGTGACCTATCGTCTGATCATCCGCTTTTTCGCCCTGTGCTATCAAATTACTGCGAAAAGAGATCTTATCTCCTTTTTTCCCGATTAGATAAGTCTCGCCCGTCTTTCCCATTCCTTCGCGTCTCTGAACAATGGTATTGAGGTGACTGTTTATGATTTTCAGGGCAAGTACACCTATCGCTTCATTCCCTGTGCCTTTAGCTGTACTGGTAATGGTATCCCTGAAAAACGGGGCACATATAAAAGAAACATACTGGTTTTGTGAGGGCGGATAGGGCTCAAAATCTTGGATGTTCAAGGTTTTTAGCGAATCAGGAAAACCCCTGCCCAGACTGCTGTCCTTTAATGACCCTGAAACAATATCCTGGCCAAGGTCAGATTCTCGTTTGAATGAATAAATGATTTTCCCTTCTTTTGTGATGAGCATTAGATCATAGTACCCGTATTCATCTATGAATTGTGCCAGGGATTTTCCATAATTATCATCCGAATATTTATAGGCTTCTTCCGATATCGTTCCATCCGCATTGAATGAGTTCATGAACCAGTCTATGGTCTCGGGTAACGCGGCGTTTTTCGATAAGACACTCAAATCACTTTTGCACTTATGAAAGTATTCCTCTACCTGAGCCTTTTTTATCTGCTGAACCATTTTCAATTTTTCAAAGACCTGGTCTGTAATAACGGCGCTTGACTCCTTTATAGAGTTAATTCCGAGAATGGAAAAGGGAATTAAACCCACTGCCAAAAAAGAAACTAAAAGCCTGATTTTAATCCTGATATTCTTAACCATCTTCAAATCCCGGAGTCTTTTTCATGATGAAATAACATGGAACCTTTCATCCTGATTTTATTGCAAGATTCATACCTAAACCCATGTTCAAAGGAGCGTGTACAGGGCTTGGGGAAATAGCTATTTCAGGGATGGATAAGCATGAAAGGATAAAAAACATCTGCTTTAATGATGAACGGTAGAATTCGCTTTTGCGTGAAAAATCCAGATTACCCCGTGCACAGCTCGGGGCATGCTCCGTGCTTTGCACGGGATGAACGGTAAATTGGGAGTCTGGGGCGTAATTGATTATGGGGTGTCAAAAAATTGACTTGAGAATCAGTCATGAAACCTTCCCCTGGGCCTGCCTGAGTCCCGGATTGCTCCGTCATGTTGATGCCATGCCGCCGTCAACGGGCATGACATGGCCCGTAATAAAGGAAGCGGCGTCCGAACAGAGCCAGATAACGGCCTCGGCCGTCTCTTCCGGGTCGGCCAGCCTCCCCATGGGAATTTCCGTGAGCATTCGTTCCCTGATCTCGGGATGAGACTCGGACATGTTTTGGACAAGAAGGGTTCGATCCGTAGGACCGGGACAGATTACATTGACCCGGATGCCGGACGTGGCACACTCCTGGGCCGCCGTTTTCGTGAGCCCGATTACACCGCTTTTACTCGCCACATAGGCGCCCAGACCGGGTACGGGTTTTAACCCTCCCACGGAAGAAGTGTTAACGATGGCCCCGTGCTTTTGTTTGAGCATCCGTCGAATTTCATATTTCATGCAAAGCCAGACCCCCTTCAGGTTAATATCGATGGTACGGTCCCAGATCTCTTCCGTACAATCAACAACGGACAGCAGGGGTATTCGTTTTCCGTCGGGACCGACGCCGGCGTTGTTAAAGGCATAATCGAGGGAACCATAGGTATCCATCGCCCTGTTTACCAGTTCCTCGACCTCCCTGTCCCTGGATACATCGCACTGGATAAAGTTCGCTTCGCCACCCGCGCTTCGAATAAGCTGAACCGTTTCCTCCGCTCCCTGGATATTCGCGTCCGTAGACACGATCACCTTTGCTCCTTCCCGTGCAAAGACCTGGGCCGTGACCCGGCCGATTCCAGAGGCCCCGCCCGTTACCAAAGCAACTTTTCCTTCGAATTTTTTTACCATCATTCCATCCCTCCCCTTTTGACCGGCATACCGCAATCCTCGTGAATTCGCTTGTTCCGGGCCGGGTCTTCCCCCCATTCACCCCGGATCGATTCAACGAAAAGATTGAATTAAAAAAGGATATTTGTGGTGGCATCCCTTTTTAAGGAATATTTCGGGTAAGAATATCCTGCAGGCCCAGCTCATGAATCGTATCTTTCGAAATCTGTCCCGTTTTATAGTCAAAACCCATCCCTTCCTCATAGAACTGCCTTTTCAGCTCTTCAAGGTCCAGAGTGATATCCTTTAAAACACCTACTTTCAAAGGGGGCTTTCCTTCTATTCTCGGTGGCATTAGATAATCACCCGGTGTAAAACCTTCCCTGAGATTAAAGGCATGCAGAATGGTATGGATCCTCTTTCCTGTTTTTACCAGGTCATCTACGTTCAAATCCCAACCCGTGATGGCGTGCATGGTCTCTTTGTATTTAAAGGTCAATCCGTCATGGGCGAAAAGACATAGACCGGCGGTATTGATGAGATGCTGCCACCCGGCAAGAACGGCGTGCATCTTGCCTTTTCCTTCAGGGTTATATTTTTCTATCTGGGCTGGAAGCCCTAACGTCTCGAAAAGATGGGCTGGGGCCATTCCGGATTCAGCGAACTGGGTACCTCCCCGGGTATGCCGTGCCGGTACTGCATCAGACACATAGGTCGCCCCCCAGCCCGGGGAGCACCTAGGATCATGCATGGGAACCAGTTCACCGCCCACATGCATTGCGAACTGTTCCGCTCCCTTTCCTATCTCCATGGCCGCCTTTTTCGCTCCATCCGCCAACAAATCACCGATCCCCTCGCGCCTGCACATCTTTTCCAATATCTGAATAATCGCGTTGGAATTACCCCAGGTAAGCTCCACCCCGTCCGTGTCTCCCCTGGTCAGGATTCCATTCTCGAAGCATTCAATGGCGAATGCAACTGTTGCCCCGGCCGAAATGGTGTCAAAACCATACAGATTGCACAGTTCATTGGCATAAATGACCGATTCCACGTCCTCGTTAAGGCAGTTCGGTCCAAATGCTCCGATGGTTTCGTATTCCGGCTTATGTCCTTTCTGGATGTTGTATTTTCCCCCTTCCATTTTCATCCATCCGCCGCAGGCGATGGGGCACCCCGTGCAGGCATACTTTTTCGTAATGTACTTCTCCATGGCCTCATATCCGACCGTCCCCCATTTCTCTTCCGGAAAGTCCTCGACATTATTCCCTCCCCAGTTTTTAATGGGGGTGTCATGGGTGGCAAGATGAGGGACCACGGCTCCCGGAGTTCCCGTATTGGACAGGACCTGGGCCATGCCGCTCGGATGATTTTTAAGTTCGTTTAACAGTTCCCTGTTCAGGCTCTGCAACAATTCCCTATCAAAGATCTCCGGTTTCTTGGATCCCCCGCACGCGACAGCCTTCAGGTTCTTGGATCCCATCACCGCACCCAGACCCGACCTGCCGGCGGCCCTGCCGCCGTCATTGATGATGGCCGATATAAGCGAGCATTGTTCCCCGGCCGGACCGATACAGGCGATTCGCAGGGCCGGGTCTCCCGTTTCATTCCTGATGACCTCCTCGGTTTCCATGGTATCCTTTCCCCAGACGGCACCTGCGTCTTTCAACTCGGCTTTCTCATCCGTTAGAAGAAGATAGACGGGATCTTCGGATTTCCCCTCGAAAAAAACGATGTCATGTCCCGAGGATTTTAGAGCGACCGCGAAATTCCCGCCGCAGTTCGCGTCTCCCCAGTAACCCGTCAAAGGAGACTTCCCCATGGTCGTAAACCTGCTGGTGGAAAGGGTGCCCGTGCCCGTGAAGGGACCTGTTCCGATCCCCAGGATATTGTCAGGACCCAAGGGATCCACGCGGGGTTTCATTCGTTCCAATAAAATCCTTGCGCCCAGTCCATAACCA
>CAYTUL010000099.1:0-10223 GCA_964441135.1 uncultured Desulfobacteraceae bacterium
CCTTTGACTGGGCCTGGAGCGTAGACTGCGCGGGATATTCACCCGGAGAACCTTTGTCCCTCATAAATGAAATAAAACGAGTGGTTAAGCCCGGGGGCAGTATCGCCATTCTCGCCTGGTCTTCTCAACAGCTCCTTCCCGGTTATCCTTTGTTAGAGGCCCGATTAAACGCCACATCTTTCGGGATCGCACCTTTTTCAAGGGGAAAGAGGCCTGAAGCACATTTTTTGCGAACCTTAGGGAGGTTCCGGGAGGCAGGGTTAGAGGAATGCAAGGCTTGCACCTTTGTGGATGATGTTTTCGCACCCCTAAACGAGGATGTCCGAAATGCCTTGATATCCCTTTTCGAAATGCGCTGGGGGGACCCGAGAGCAGAGCTGACACAGGAGGATCGGACGGAATATGAGCGTCTGTGTCAACCCGAATCACCTTATTTCATTCTGGATTTACCTGATTACTACGCTTTTTTTACATACACCCTTTTCCGCGGCAAGGTTGCCTGTTAATTTTCTTAAATTAAATTCAATGTAGTATATGTTGAAGTAGAAAGATAATATATGAATATCAGATCCATGAAACCATCGGATGAATCAGTGGTCCTGAAAATCGTCGAGGGTCTCCCTGATTGGTTTGATGAAGACGCTAGAAAAGGGGCAATTCCCATAGAATTGTATAAAAAAGTGTGCAGGTTCGCATGGATTTGGGGAAATCTGGGCGTTGCGTGAATCATGCATCAAGGCCCTGAGCACGCAACACGGATGATTAGGGAGTGAATACATAGTGCAGGACGTCTGGATCGCATTGGGGCTGACCCTGTTGGCCGGCATGGCCACGGGCATTGGAAGTATGATCGCTTTTATGGCCAAGAGGACCGATTACCGGTTCCTTTCAGTGGCCACGGGCTTCTCCGCAGGGGTGATGCTCTATGTCTCCTTTGTTGAGATATTTTTCAAGGGGGGAGATACCCTTTCCGTGATCTACGGAGAATATTGGGGGAAATGGGTCAATGCGGCATCCTTCTTTGGCGGCATCCTGTTGATCGGCATTGTGGACAACCTTATCCCCGCGGCAGACAATCCCCATGAGACACACTCCGAAAGGGAGACTGCCCCGCTCCACAATTCCTATGCCCCCTTACCCTACTTCAATGCCTCATCAGAGGATACACCTCCAGGATTACACGACCACGGGGTCCATGAGAGAAGGCTCATGCGCATGGGATTGTTCACGGCCCTTGCTATTGCGATCCACAACTTCCCCGAAGGCCTGGCCACCTTTTTAGCGGCCCTGCATGATCCGACCCTGGGTATAGCCATTGCATTCGCTATTGCCTTGCATAACATACCTGAAGGCATAAGCGTTTCCGTGCCCATCTTTTACGCCTCCGGAGACCGAAAAAGGGCATTCATCTATTCCGTCCTGAGCGGCCTCGCAGAGCCGGTCGGAGCGGGCATTGCCTACCTGGCCCTGCGTTTCCTTGTTGTAGACCCGGCGGGACTGATCCCCCCTCAGGTGATGGGCGTGCTCTTTGGCGGTGTGGCAGGCATCATGGTCTATATAAGCCTGGATGAACTCCTTCCCACCAGCCACGCCTATGGAAAGGGCCATGACAGTATCCTGGGGCTGAT
Organism: uncultured Desulfobacteraceae bacterium; assembly: GCA_964441135.1. GTDB lineage: Bacteria > Desulfobacterota > DSM-4660 > Desulfatiglandales > HGW-15 > CAYTUL01. Next base: position 1,629 of record CAYTUL010000099.1, read on the forward strand.
AGGAGGAATGGCCCTCATGGCCTTAAGCCTCTTGCTGATAGAGTAGTGGCGACTGAAACGCTCGCAAGTCAAGTGAAGTGGAAATACAAATTTAAAGCAGAACCTGTTTGTTGCAAGACGAAGAAAAATGAGATATGGAATGATAGAAGCTACGGTCCTGATCATTTGTATAATCATGGCGCTGTTTTCATTAGCCATCATAATACGATGTCTTCTCGCCCAGAGAAGGATTCAATGGCTTTCACCATCTTCTGCCAATCTTCACAGGACTGAAAAAATAAGTGTAATCATCCCCGCCAGGGACGAAGAGAGGGATATAACCTCCTGCCTCAGATCGGTCCTGAGCCAGGAGGGAGTCGATCTTGAAGTCATTGTCGTAAATGACCATTCGACCGACCGGACAGGGGCGATTATCGATGATATAGCCAGAACCGATTCACGTGTCAGGGTATTCCATAATCCACCCCTGATCCCGGGTTGGTTAGGCAAGTGTAATGCCATGCAATTCGGTGCCGCATCGGCAACGGGAGAATATCTGCTTTTTTCTGACGCAGACATCATTCATAGGCCCCATTGTTTTTCCACAGTACTGAACTTATTGGAATTAGACGGTTATGATTTCATCAGCCTGTTCCCTCATTTTGATAATTTCACCTTCTGGGAAAACGTAAATCTTCCGATATATCTCTTCGGAATAGCAAAGATACTGGCGGAGCCAGGACCGGAGGATCCCGGAAATCCGAAGGCCCTTGCCACCGGCGCCCTGATGCTGGTAAGGAAGAGGACATTCAAGGAGGTCCGGGGATTTCATGAAGTCAAGGGAGAGATGCTTGATGATGTGGGCCTTGCGCGGGTCCTAAAGAGCCGTGGTTTCCGCGTTGGATACAGGTTGGCCCCGAAATGTGCTCGGGCCAGGCTATTTAAAACGAATCACGAGGCCTTCTGGGGGACCACTAAGAACATTCTGGTGGCAGTCGAGGGGCATATCTGGCTCGCACTACCGCTCCTTATCATAGGCATACTTCAAAATTGTGTGCCATTTTGTGCTATGGCGATCGGGATATTAAGGGCCAATGCCCCGCTCCTTATCACGGGCGTTCTAACTTATGTTATCCAGTATATGGGTCTTTTTTCCGTTTATCGGATTATATCCTTTCATCCAATCAAGGCCCTATTCTTTCCCCTGTCAGCCGTTGTGGGAACTTGCTGTATTATTCGCGCCCTGATATACCAGTCAAGGGGCGTCATATTCTGGCGCGGAAGGGCGATAAAGGTAAAATAAGGAAGGAGGAAATAGATGAAATTCGTGATAATAGGCGGTGACGCCGCCGGGATGAGCGCGGCGAGCCGTGCCAAGAGGAACCAGCCGGAAATGGAAGTGACGGTCCTGGAACAGACCATGGATGTATCCTACAGCGCCTGCGGAATGCCCTATAATATAGCCGATGCCGGGCGGGAAATGGACGATCTGGTGGTGAGGGCCGCCCAGGTTTTTAGGGACAAACAGGGGATCGACCTGAGGACCGGGCATCGCGCCGAGGTCATTGACAGGACCCGGAAGATCGTTACCTGTAAAACACTTCAAGGAGAAGAACTCGAACTCCCCTATGACAAGCTCCTCATCTCCACCGGCGCTTCACCCATCATCCCCGACCTGCCCGGTTTCGATCTTCCTGGGGTCCTGGGTCTCAAGAGCCTTGAAGAAGGCAGGAGGATAAAGGCCTTCATCCGCGAGCGGCAGGTCAGGAGAGCCGTGATTATCGGCATGGGCTACATCGCCCTTGAGATGTGCGAGGCCCTGAGGGCCAACGGAATCGCGGTGGACATGGTGAAACCAAGGATCCAATTTATCCCCTGGATGAATGAAAAATTGTCCGGCACGGTCAGGGAAGAAGTGGAGGCCAACCAGGTTGGAGTATTTACGGGGCATGAGATCCTGCGCATCGAAGAATTCAATGACGGTCTCAAGGTCATCTGTCCCGACTTCGAGTTAGAGGGACAGATGGTCCTTGTTGCGATGGGCGTCGCCCCCAACAGCCATGAGGCCGAAAAGGCCGGCCTTGACCTCGGGCCGAAGAGGTCCATAGCAGTGGACAAGACTCTCCTCACTTCCGATCAGGATATATATTCGGCCGGGGACTGTGCGGACGCCTTCCATGTGGTGACGGGTAAAAGGACCTGGATTCCCCTGGCCCTGAGGGCGAACCGTGCCGGCTGGGCAGCCGCGGACAATGTCATGGGAAAGGGGGTCACACTCCAGGGGGTTGCGGGAACCGCGGTCTTCAAGGTCTTTGAGCTCCAGGTGGCCAGGACGGGACTGAGCGTGAAGGAGGCGGAAGACGCCGGATTCGAACCGGCGGAGGTGATGGTTACGACCAGAAGCCGGGGCCATGCCCACAAAGGGAATACCTCCATCGGGGTCCAAATGGTGGGAGACCTCAAATCAGGCCGTTTGTTGGGGGTACAGATGGTCGGGAGGGATGGTGTGGCCCACCGGATCAACGCCCCTGCCGTGGCCCTCCACCGGGGCATGACCGTTGAAGAATTCGGCCAGTGCGACCTGGCCTACGCCCCGCCCTTCGGCCCCACATGGGATCCCACACTCACGGCAGCCAATCAGTTGATTAAGAAGATGTAGAGATATGAAAGAGGAGATACGCTGGATAAGGACCCACTGTTCGCGAATGGACCATGGGGGCTGTGCCCTCCTGGTAGGCGTGAAAGACAACAGGATCGTCAAGATAAAGGGTGATCCAGAGGGTCTCCTTAACAAGGGATATCTATGCCCCAAGGGCATGGCCGCGCCCGATAGACTGACCCATCCAGACCGGCTGAAACATCCCCTCAAGCGAACAGGCAGGAGGGGGGAAGGTGGATGGAAGCAAATCTCATGGCCAGAGGCCATAGACACGATCTGTGAAAATATCATGAAGATTAAGGAAGAACACGGGGCCAGGAGCATTGCCTTTTGTCAGGGTATGCCCAAGGGGATGGAGCATTACGCCCTGATCCGCCTTGCCAATATTTTCGGTTCTCCCAACGTGGTCGGCATCCAGGATGTCTGTCACGCACCCAGGGAGGTGACCGGTATTCATACATGCGGGTTCTATCCCGTTGCGGATTTCGAACACAGGACAAAACTGGCTGTCTTGTGGGGAAGCAACATCACAAGCACGAATGAAGAGGGTGCGATATGCAGTCTCCTCCTCCACCGGATAAGAGAGGGGACCGGACTTATTGTCGTGGATCCGAGAAAAACGGACCTCGCGGAGAAGGCCAGGTACTGGCTCCGGCCCAGGCCTGGTACCGACAATGCCCTGGCCCTGGCCTTCCTCAACGTCATTATTAAGGAAGGGCTCTATGACAGGGCTTTTGTAAAGAAATGGGTTCATGGGTTCGACGAATTCGCCCATCATGTAAAGCAATTCTCCCCGGAGAAGATGTCTGAGGTGACCTGGGTGCCGGGATCACTCATTCGAGAGGCCGCGATCTGTTATGCCCAATCCCATCCCGCCCTGATCCAATGGGGCAATGCCATTGAACAGAACCTCAACACCTTTGACACATCAAGGGCCCTTGTGTGTCTCATGGCCCTGTGCGGGAACCTGGACGTTCCGGGAGGCAATATCCAGGCCAACGAACCCAGGATGCTCCGTCTCGGGACGCTGGTCAGGACCGATCTCCTGCACTCTAAGAGGGAGGAGATGATCCAGGCCTATCATCATGCCATTCCCAGGATGATGACGGTCCCCCCTACCCTCTTCAGGAGGGCCGTGATCGAAGGGTTTCCCTACCCTGTAATGGGAGCCTACATGCAGGGGACCAATCCCCTGCTGGCCTACGTAGAGAGTCCGCTGACCCTTGAGGCCTTGATGAAGCTGGATTTTTTAGCGGTCGCCGATATCTTCATGACCCCGACTGCCTCCTTCGCGGATATCGTACTTCCCTCTGCGACGACCTTTGAGTTTGACGATATCGGGCACGCCGGCCTAGGACATGGGTATATCCTCGCCCGGCCCGGGGTGGTGGATCCACCTGACGAGTGCTGGCCCGATGTCAAGATAATCAACGAATTGGGAAAAGGCATCACTTCCGGGGAATACTGGTATGAGGATTATCATGGCTTCCTGGATGAACTCCTTCACCCGACCGGGTTCAATTTTAAGGAGTTCAGTGAGAAGGGTTATCTCAAGGGAGATGCGCGATACAGGAAATATGAAAAAGGAGGATTCAGGACTCCTACAGGAAAGGTCGAATTATCCCTTAGCCGTGCCAGGGAATTGGGCGTAAATTCCATGCCTGGATTTACCGGACCGGCCGAGGATGAAGATAAGGACTATCCCCTTGTACTCACCAGCAAGAAAAGCCGCTTCTATCTCCATTCCTCCTATCGGTGGGTAGAGAGATTGAGGAAACACAGGCCCTATCCAAGGACGGAGATTCATCCTGAAACCGCCGCTGAATACGGAATCTGCGAAGGAGATGATGTAATAATCGAAACTCGAACGGGTCACATAACACAGGTCGCCCGCTTGACCGAAAGGGTCCTTCCCGGGGTTATCTATAGCGACTATGGATGGTGGTTTTCCGGGAAGGGACAGGGATCGCAATGTGAGTGGAAGAGATCCAATTTCAATATGCTCACATCCGCAAAAACTCTGGGAAGAGAGTTCGGAACGCCCAATCTGAGGGGTATAGGGTGCAGGATAAGGAGGGCGGAAAAACCATAGCCTGCTTTAATTCGTAGACTCCCATGGAGTTAAACCAAGATCCAATCTACGAGGAGATCCGGGACTGTATTCCTCTTCAAGGGGATATCTACCTACTTGAGAGCAAATGACCAAATAATTGGGATTTGCATGGTCCAAAGCAGACACTACCTCCCGCTTCTTACAAGGAAATTTCGATGTGCATGAATTTTAAAATAGGAGGACAGATAATTTATGACAACAAGACTTTTAATTATCGGCGGAGTCGCCGGAGGCGCTACGGCAGCGGCAAGGGCACGGAGAATGAACGAGGACGCGGAGATCATCCTTTTTGAGAGGGGCAAACATATATCATTCGCCAACTGCGGCCTGCCCTATTATATCGGAGAGGTAATCAAAGAGAGGAACAAGCTCCTTGTGACCACCGCAAAGGACTTTAAAAAACGATACAGGATCGACGTAAGAATCTTTTCGGAGGTGGTTGCCATTGACAGGGATAAAAAGGAGGTGAAGATAAAAAACCAGCAGACAGGAGAGTTCTACAGTGAGAGTTATGATAAGATTATCCTTTCACCCGGTGCAGAGCCCCTGAAACCGCCCCTGCAGGGCGTTCATATGGAGAATATCTTCAGCGTAAGGAGTCTCTCGGACTCCGATCTCATTAAGGCCTATGTGGATGACAGGAAACCCGAAAAGGCCGTGATTGTGGGAGGTGGTTTTATCGGGCTGGAGATGGCGGAAAATCTTGAGAGGCGAGGCGTAAAAACAACGATCGTGGAGATGCTCGATCAGGTGATGCCCTCCATGGACAGGGAAATGGCCGCAATAATACAAAACCACCTGAAAGAGAAGAAGGTCGGTCTGCACATGGGAGACGGCGTCAGTGCCTTTTCAAAGAGGGGGGAAAAGATTCTTGTCGCCACCGATAAAGGAAACGAGATCGAATGTGATATGGTGATACTTTCCATCGGCGTTAGGCCGGAAAACATTCTTGCCAAAGAAGCCGGTCTCGAACTCGGTGCGCGGGGGGGCATTAAGGTCGACGCGACCATGCGCACATCGGATCCCCATATTTACGCCGTGGGGGATGCCGTTGAAGTGAGGGACTTTGTTACGGGGCTTCCCACGATGATGCCCCTTGCCGGTCCTGCCAACAAGCAGGGCCGTGTGGCAGCCGATAATGTCATGGGCCGGAGATCAATATTCAGGGGAACAGCGGGTACGGCCGTTGCGAAGGTCTTCGACTTGACGATCGCTTCGACAGGCGCAGGCGAAAAAACCCTTCTGAAAGCAGGAATTCCATTCATGAAGAGCTATACCCACAACTATTCGCATGCGTCTTACTACCCGGATTCAAAAATGATGTCCATTAAGCTGATCTTCTCTCCCGGAAGCGGCAGGGTCCTCGGCGCCCAGATCGTGGGCATGAATGGAGTAGACAAGCGTATCGATGTGTTCGCCACGGCCCTCCGTGGAGGAATGACGGTTTTTGACCTCGAAGAGCTTGAGTTGGCCTATGCGCCCCCCTATTCATCCGCCAAGGACCCGGTCAATATCGCCGGCTATGTGGCCTCCAATATCCTGAAGGGAGATATGGAAAGCGTGAACTGGAGTGAACTCGAGGAATATGACGCTGAGGGGCCCGTCCTGATAGATATGCGAAGCAAACCCGAGCTTAAGACTTTTGGTACCATTCCAGGTGCCAAACACATCTACATTGATCATCTCCGGGATGCCTTAAAGGACCTGGACAAGGGTAGGCTCTATTTTCCCTTTTGCGCCGCGGGTGTCAGATCCTATATAGGATATCGCATCATGGCACAGAATGGATTCAAGGCGAAAAATCTGAGCGGGGGCTATATAACCTATATACACAATAAGTAATTGATATCTTTTATCTTCGATCCGGGTTCTTCATTATCCGCTGGCACATACGGACCCCGTCCATGGCATCGTCTGTCCAGAAGTCGGCCCCGATGTAATTAAAGACCTGTTCGTCCAGGACACCTCCGACGATATAGGCCCTGGGAGAATGATCCTGTAGGCCCTCCCGCAGAAGGGAGATCGTCCCTTTCATGGCATCATAGGCCCTGGTTATGAGGCAGGATATCCCAACGATATCCGGCCGTAAATCGCGCGCAGCGGACAGGAACCTTGAAGGGGGCACGTCCACCCCAAGGTCATGCACGGCAAAACCGTTACAGCGTGCCAGGGTCATGAAGATCTCCTTTCCGATAAAGTGGATGTCGCCCTCGGCCGTGCCAAGGAGAATGCTGCCCCAGGAATCGGCCCCCTGGATCCTGCTTTCAATAAGGGGCAGTACCAGTGACCCCACCTGACGCATTATCTCCCCCGCCATAATAAGACCGGAAATAAAATATCTTTCTTCCTCGTACCGCTCCCCTACCAGGGCCATGCCCTTATGGCACAGATCCAGGATCTCCATGGGATCGACACCGTCGGATATCCTTTTTTTTACAAGAGCAAGCACGTCATTTTCCCTGAGATCAGCCATTGAAGAGATCAGCTCATCCTGGCGATCTAAATCATTCATACCCGGGTCCATTTATTCTCGCTTCATCATTGTGATTATTGGTTATCCCCACCGTGGCGGTGAACCTGATTCGATCGCCTGGGCAGATAAACTGTCCCCAGCTCACGGGTCTGTCGTTAAAGTCAAAGAAGATATGCTCCAGCCTGAAGGCAGGCAACTTTTCATCCGTATCGAATATACCGGCTTCTTCGCTGGTAAGTACGGATGCCTCAATAGCCATTTCACCCCTCTTGAGATCTGTTTCACCTCCCCCTATGAAGAGCCCGTGCAGGGATGTTACTTCCAATTCAGCCTCAACAATAGGCCGTGCGGGGTCATAAATAAGGTATTCCCGGTGATATACGAAGGGCTTCCCGTCCCTGATCAATAACCTCATTATCAGGATCGCCGGCTCACCCGGATTTAAATTCAATATCCCGGCTATGGTTTCGTCGGCCTTTGTAATACTCACGTTGAGGATTCTTACCTTTGTCTTCTCTTTGTCCTTGAACAACCTGTGAAACTCCTCCAGGTTGAAAGTGACCCCTCCCAGGGCCGGCGCCCGCACGAAGGTGCCGCTTCCCCTTATTGTCCTGACTATCCGGCGGCTTAGCAGGTGCTTTATGGACCTGCGTACGGTCATTGGACTGACATGATAACGCCGGCACAACTCAGACTCCGAGGGAAGGCGGCTGCCTGGGAGATAGATACCTCTGGCGATTTGATCCTGAAGGATATTTACGAGCTGTATATAAGGAGGCTCAAAGGCTTTCCGATCTATCTGTCTATCATCGTCCATACCCTATTCCTGTCATAAGAATATATCCTTCAATTATTCGACTTTTCCCGGTCAATGCAAGAAAAAAAAGGACCACCTGTCTCCGGTCGCAGGTCAGATATAAAATGGCGTAACTATTTAGTCCTTTTCAAAAGCTTGGGTGCTCAGCAATCTCTTTCCCGGGGCGAAAGCCAATAAAAAAGAGGCTCAAGGCTCAGGGCGTAAGGCTCAAGGTAAAACTTAAAAAATCGCTTTTTATTTGTTTCCCTTGTGCCCTACACCCTGTGCCCTACGCCTGATTTTATTATCCCCGAGCACCCTTCTGTATTAACCATCTTTCAAAAGGCTAAAATGTTACAAAATGGCTAAGTGTACATATTGTTCATAAAATAACCGATTGATATCTCAATAAATATTAATGTACCCCCACCTGCATATTTTTCTCTTGACGAATTACCCTATATAACTTTATAAATGTATCCGTTTGTCGATCCCCTCTCGGTTTTTCCAAAGATGATTGGTGATATGTTCGTAAAAAGTCAAAATTCGCGTCTGTTTGTCATTCCCGCGAAAGC
>CAYTUL010000100.1:0-10186 GCA_964441135.1 uncultured Desulfobacteraceae bacterium
TCCCCGCAGACCATTGAGTGGATTGGTATGCAATATCCTAACCGGACAATACTGAAAATATCCAAAAAAACGATGTTTCTAACGGCAAATTTTCTTTCAGGCTTGAAAACAGGGTTTTTGGTAGCTATAATACCACAAAGTGGCATTTATTTTTTGGGTGAAATAAGCCGGATATTTTTTAAGGGTAACAGACCCTGTTAAAGGATTGAAGATGTCAAGATTAATGTCCCGAAAGGAATTCCTGAAAACAGCCGGTATGGGGGCCTCTGCGCTCCTCTGCGCCCCTAAGGTTTATGGATCCGTTTTAAGAGAAGATCAATCCATGAAAAGTATCAAGGGCAAGATTTTTAAGAATGATGCCCCATCAAAACCCTGGAAGTGGTCCATTGAGGGATTCCACTATGCTTCAAACGGCACGGATGTACAGTGCCAGATTTGTCCGAATCGTTGTTATCTGGAGCCAGGGGACCGGAGTGTATGTCGATCAAAGGTCAACATTAAAGGGAAACTCTATTCCCTCGCCTATGGAAATCCCTCGGCCATTCATATTGATCCTGTTGAGAAAAAGCCTCTTTTCCATTTCTATCCCGGAACCACCGCCTTTTCCATGGCCACTGCCGGCTGCAATTTCAGGTGCCTCAACTGTCAGAACTGGGAGATCTCCCAGAGACGACCGGAGGATCTTCAACATTACGAATTATTCCCCGAGGATGTCATAAAGGAAGTAAGGGAGAGAAAGACGCCTTCAATCGCCTACACCTATTCCGAGGCCGTTACTTTCTACGAATACATGATTGACACAGCCCGATTGGCCAGAGAAGCCGGCGTGAAAAATATTCTTGTTTCCAATGGATACATTAATAAAAACCCGTTACTGGAACTGACCCGGTATATCGACGGGGCCAATATCGACTTTAAATCCTATGATGACAGGATCTATCGATCCTTGAATGGCGGCGAACTCCGCCCTATTCTTAACACCCTGATAACGCTTCACGAAGAAGGTGTGTGGCTGGAATTGGCCACACTCGTGATCCCCGGCTATGTTGATGACCCGGAGATGATAAAGAGGATGTGCGGCTGGATTCTAAAGGAGCTGGGGCCCGACTATCCCCTGCATTTCCTGAGATTTTTTCCACTATATAAACTGACCAGGCTCCCTCCGACACCTGTACAAACATTGGAGCAGTTCAGGGATCTGGCACTTCGGGAGGGCATCCGTTATGTGTATATCGGGAACGTCCCCGGGCACGAAGCATGCAATACCTACTGTCATAACTGCGGAAATGTCCTTATTGAACGGAAAGGGTATCTCATTAAAAGGGTCAATATGGAAAAGGGGCGCTGTCTGATCTGCGATACCTCGATACCCGGAAAGTGGGAAGACAAAGGAATCGCTTCTTCTTTCATGTATCGCAACGGGTAAAAATGGGATGAACCGGGAGTATGGGGATGCGGGATTCACTCAGGATGGGATCGATAGGAATCCACGATGAATCTGGAGGCGAATATGCGAGAGAAAATAGTGTATTCAAACTGGAGAGATGAGTACGGGCCCATATTACAGTCCTTTCATGGCAAGAGGATCCTTTTTTCCCTTTCAGGAGGGAAGGATTCGTCTCTCAGCATGGACTTCATGTTAAGGGGAGGCGAAGAGTTTGATTTTTCCATTGAAGCGCATGTGGCCGCGTTTCCCATCCACAGATACACCCAACCCGAAAGAGAGAGGATAGGATCCTATTGGAGAAGCCGCGGGGTGGATTTGGTCTGGCACGATTTTCTTGAAAGGGACGAGCAGATAAGAGACACCGTGAATCCATGCCACTCCTGTCAGAAAATAAGGAAGACATTACTCAAGACAATGGTAGCGGAAAAGGTAGATGACCTGGAAAATCTCGTGCTTATCGTCAATTTTAGTCTTTGGGACATTGTTGGATATTCCCTGGAACATATTTTAGCCGACATATATCCCAAGGCCGGGGGAAAAGGGGTACCTGAAAAAAGTAAAAGATTTATGGAGACGGCCCAGCGTTTCTATCCCCTTTTAAAAATGAAAGAAGGATATACGGTCTTCAGACCACTCGTCAAGTATAACGGTTGTGATGTCCTTTATACAATTGAAGAATCGGGTATACCCATTCTTTCTATCCCATGTGAATTCAAGGAATATAGACCAAAAAGAATCTTTGAGAATTATTACGAGAAAATGGGATTACGTTTTGATTATGAAAGGGTATTTCGTTTCTCAAAAACCGCTCTTGACCTCCCTGAGATATCTTCATTTTCATCCCTTTCAAAGGAGGTATATCTTAAGGATTACTTCTAAAACGATTGGAACAACTTCATCATGATCAACTTAAAATTAATTACACCATCCCATAGGGATTATTCAGATCGTTACAGGAGCCATCTGGAAAGAATCAATGAGGAATTTAACGGCAAGATGGTTTCCCGGATAGGGCTCCCGGAAGACAACGGGAACCGTGCCCTTCCGGGAAAGGGTAAAATGCTTCGTCCTCTTTTTTTCGTTCTCAGTTGCCTTCTCTGTGATTATGAAGGAAAGGATCTTTACCGTTTCTCAACGATCTTTGAATACCTCCACGCGGCGTCCTTACGCCATGACGATGTTTCGAACAATGCGGATGAAGGACGAGGCGGACTTTCTGCCAACAACAATCAGGACAATAACGCAGCCGTGTTGGAAGGTGACTTTTTAGCCTCAAAATCCTTTTCGATCGCGTTGAATTCCAATAACCTGAAGTTCATCCAGAAGCTCACAAAAACCGCCGCCAGAATAGCCGAAGGGCAAATGCTCAAATTGGTCAAAAGGGATGACTGGGACATCAACAAGGAAGCATACATGGAGATCATCACGGCCAGGACGGCCGCCCTCATATCCGCCTCTTGTTCTTGCGGAGCTATCCTTTCCGGAGCCGGAAAAACAGCGGAAAAGTCTTTGGAGGAATTTGGTCTGAACGCGGGAATTGCCTTTCAGCTCATGGATGATCTGCTGGACTATACCTCCCTTCGGGATGGAACAGGGAAACCGGCAGGAAATGACCTGAGAGAGGGCAGGATTACCCTCCCGCTGATATACACCCTTTCAAAACTCAAAGGACAGGAAAGAAAAAGGATTGCGGGCATCTTTACGGGTAAAAGGGCGACGGATCAGGACTACGAAAACCTGATCACTTTTGTAGGGCTGAACGGCGTTGTCAACCGGGTTCAGGGTGAGGCGCAATTTTATTTAAAAAAAGCGATTACCTGCTTGAATCCCTTCCCTGACTCATCCATGAAAAGGGACCTGATAGAACTTGCAGAATATGCGGTTAAAAGAAAGGATTGATCGATATCTCCTGGAAAAGAAATATCATACCGGAAATCCATCATAGGGTATAGCCGGATAACCAGAACCTCCGCGATGCGGAATCTTCGACCGGCCTGAAAGACCGGGTGTCTTACATCAAATGAAGGATGCGGCACAAGGCAAAAAATAGACTTTCACGGAAGGAAAAGAGATGATCGTTGAAAAATTAGAGTCCCAGTGGATCTGTTCTTGCGGCAACTGGATTGACATTGCCGTAACATGGTGCCCCGACTGTTGTGAAGACAGGAGCCCGAAGCCTGTTTTTCGGGTCAAGGATCAAAAAGATCCTCCCATGCCCGATCCTACCCTGTCCAAGGGGAAGTAAAAGGATTCTAACCCTGCTTTCCTCAATAAAAGTCCGCCTGAGATACGCACAATCCCTGTAAAGCCCACCCACTGGACGTATTTCAGAGATGATATGATTTTGGACAGGGCTTCATCGGATGTTGCATCCGTGCCATCGATCGAATATAATCCTTCGATGGAGCGGTTATTTTCGGCGATGAGATTCACTTTCCGCGATAACCGGAATACGAACTTTAAAATGTATGATACAGAAGGAAAGAATTCGGCATCGGGAGGTATATGTTTTCATGAAATGCGACGTCCCTGTTCCATTGGAGAAATTGCGGTGGTTCGAGACGAAATTGAATCTGGACAGGAAATCCCCCGAGGAGCTCAATCCATTTCGGTCTCTTCTTATTGAGCAGAAAGATGTCTTTGCCGAGGCTTTTTACCTGCATCTTTACGCAATTCCTGAAACACGAATCTATCTCGATCACGAAAAATATCAGGGATATCTTAAAAAGGCATGGAATAATTGGTTTGAATTCCTGTTCAAAGAAGGTTTCAGCGACCGTTTCCTGAACTATCAGTGGCAGAGCGGGTTGCGACATGTGGAAATTGGGGTTGACCATCGATATATTACCCTTGGATATTCCTATCTAAGACAGTTTTGCCAGAAAACCATCAACGATAAAATCCCGGTTGAAGATCGCGAGTCTGTCCTGCAGGTAATCGATAAAATGATCGATTTCTGTCTCCTGGTTGAAACACAGGCATTTATTGAAGCCACGACTCAATGCGACATCGAGGTTGTCCGGGGGATCTCCCATCAGGTAAGAAATCCCCTGACCGTCATCGGCGGAAACATCCTCCGGTTAAAGAAAAAAGTGACATCTGACAATCCCGTTCATGAGATATACGATGCCATATTAGGGGAAAATCAAAGATTGGAGAATATGGTAAATGATGTAATTGTTTACTCGGAAATGTTTCAAAAGGAACCGGTATTTTCAAATATCTCTCTTGAAGATCTCATGCTGGAACTGATTACGAAACTCAACGAAAAAACTTCCGGGGCAAATGTGAAAATCGATCTGAAGTTGAGCCCGGAGGCAACCTATGTGAACGTGGATCGGGAAGACATATACAACATGTTTCTTTATCTGTTAGAGAACAGCCTTGAGGCGGTTGATCCGAAAGCACCCCTTATCCGCGTTTCATCAAGACCCTGGCCTGAAGAATCTTCTTTTATCGAGGTGGAAATATTTAATACGGGCCAGCTTCCGGGGATGGAGGATTTGTCCAATCTTTTTGTTCCCTTCAACTCATCAAAACCCTATGGGACAGGTTTCGGTCTTTCTATCGCCCGTTTAGCGGCACGGAAAAACCTCGGGGATCTCTCCCTTGAACCGGTTTCAGACAAGGGTGTTCGATGCGTCATAAAACTGCCTGCTCCTCCTGAATCGGGAGGTGAAGATAACAGGTAATCCTCCATCAGATGAACTGGTGGATTAATATAGATTCACTTATCAATAAATATTTGAATGAAAAAAGGATATAAAGAAGGTGTCAAACCCGATCATTGAATTTCAACCCCACAACATCAGGATTGAGATGCCCTCTGGTACGGTCCTTCTTCGGGCCGCCCTGGAAGCGGGCGTTCACGTGAATGCCTCCTGTGGCGGGGAAGGCGCCTGCGGGAAATGCCGTGTGATGATCGAGAAGGGCAGAGTGGAGGGTGGAATCACCGAACGGCTCAGTGAACAGGATCAGAGAGAGGGTTTTCGCCTGGCCTGCCAGAGTCGGGTTTTTGAGAACATCCTGGTCCGTGTGCCCGTGGAGTCCACACTGGATGCAGGCGTCCTGAATAAAAGAAGGGTTCCGCGAAAAACCGCTCAAATTCGCCGGTTTGATCTGGATGAACTCAAAGAAAAGGGTCTTTTTATTCCACCGATCGAAAAACGTTACCTGAAGCTGCCATCCCCTACCCGGGACGATAACCTCGCCGACATGACCCGCCTGGTGAGTTTTCTCAAGGCACGCCATAACGAACATCGTTTGCAGGTTGATTTACCCGTAATACGAAAGATACCCGATATACTCCGCAAGGAGAATTTCGGGGTGACGGCGACCCTGGCTCGACCGGTGCATCCCGAAAGCAAGACTCGCATTATCAATATCCAGCCCGGCAACACGTCCGACCGAAATTACGCCATTGCCATGGATATCGGTACCACGACCATCTATGGCCAGTTATTGAACCTGATGAATGGGCAGGTTCTGGGGGATTACGGTGACTTCAACGGGCAGATTAGTTACGGGGAGGATGTGATCAGCCGAATCGTTTTTGCAGAAAAACCCGGCGGGCTGCAGAAACTTCATGAGGTGGTGATCACTACCGTGAACAGGGTGATCCGACGGATTATCAGGCAGGCAAAGGTAGATCCCGACGAAATTTCCTCCATCACCCTTGCCGGGAATACCACCATGACGCAATTGCTTTTGAATGTGAATCCCCGATATATCCGTCGTTCCCCCTATGTGCCGGCTTCTACGATTTACCCGCCGGTACGTGCCGTGGAACTGGGGATCGAATTACCCGACCATGTTGATGCCCTGGTATACCCTGTCATTTCCAGTTATGTCGGAGGGGATATCGTTGCAGGAGTAATGGGATCCGGGATGTACCGCACGGACAAAGTGACGCTGTTCATGGATATTGGAACGAACGCGGAGATCGTGATCGGAAATAGATCCTGGCTTGCCTGCGCGGCCTGTTCCGCAGGTCCGGCCTTTGAAGGCGGGGGGATCAAATTTGGTATGCGCGCGACAAAGGGGGCCATTGAGGACATCCTTCTCGATCCTTTGACTCTTGAACCCATGATCATAACAATCGATAATGTCCGCGCAAAGGGCATCTGTGGTTCCGGTTTAATCAATATTGTTTCGTTGCTGTTTGAAATGGGCCTCATCGACAGCCGCGGCAAGTTTATACGTGACCTGGACACATCGCGTATCCGTGCCTGCGAGGGAGTCTATGAGTATGTGCTGGCCTGGGCCGAAGAAACCCAGATCAACCGTGATATAGCCCTTTCCGAGATCGATATTGCCAACTTGATCCGGGCCAAGGGTGCCATTTTCGGCGGATGCCAGACCCTTCTGGAAGAAGTGGGACTCACCTTCAACGATATTGAACAGGTCATTTTGGCCGGAGGATTCGGAAGTTATGTAGACCTTACCAAAGCCATGACTATCGGGCTACTGCCGGAAATGGACCCCGGTAAGATCGTATATATCGGAAACGGTTCCCTTATGGGATGTAAGATGAGTTCATTAACGAATCGTATTCGCCGAGATGTGGTGGATGTGATGAAAAAAATGACGAATTTTGAGCTTTCGGAGACTCAGTCTTACATGGATAATTATGTGGCGGCCCTTTTTCTGCCCCACACGGACATGAGGCTTTTTCCAAATCTCAATAAGAGGCTTGAGATTCTGAGAAACAACCCATTTTCTGCAGGGTTGCCGCTTCCAATGGATAGAAGAAATGGAATGGACGGATGAAGTAAAAGAGATGATTTCAAGGGTCCCCTTTTTCGTGAGAAAAAGGGTGAAAAAGAGCTCTTAAAACAAGAGCCTGAAGACCTTCCTGAAACAAAGGGTGGGCGAGCCCCTAAAAATGCATCACGAATTCCGTGTCTCCATTTCGGACTGTCCCAATGCCTGCTCACGCCCCCAGATTACGGATATCGGACTGATCGGGACCTGTTCCCCGATAATCATGGATCAGGACTGCACCAAATGTGACGCCTGTGTCGAGGCCTGTAAAGAAAAGGCCGTTCTATTGAAGGACGGCCGTCCAGTCATACGTGCAGACCGGTGTCTTTCCTGCGGGCAATGTGCCCGCCTCTGCCCTACAGGAACCATCTCGGAAGGGGAAACAGGGTTTCGTGTACTGGTCGGCGGGAAGCTGGGGAGACATCCCAGATTGGCAACCATCCTCCCCGGGATCTATCCCGCGGAGGATATTCAAAGAATCCTAAATATATGTCTGGATCACTACCGGACTTATTGCCTCAAGGGGGAAAGGTTCGGGGAGGTTCTGGATCCATCCGGGCTGGAGAAATTAAAAATCAGGATCGTCACAAATTAGATGCCATTTCCATAGATTTCTCTACTTCCACTTCAAATCCCATGTCTTCAATCATCTGCCGGGCATCCTCGGGACTCTGACCTGTCGTAGTAAGATAACCGCTCACAAAAATGGAATTAGCCGGATATAGTGCCAAAGGTTGAATAGACCGAAGGTTAACTTCCCTGCCACCAGCCGCCCTGATCTCCGTTCTTGGATTTAAAAACCGGGTCAAACACAATATGGTTAGGCATTTCAATGGGGTGAGATTGTTTTCATTCTCAAGCGGTGTCCCGGGAATGGGATTTAAAAAATTGATCGGGATGGAGTCCGGTCCCAAATCTCTCAATGCGATGACAGTGGCTATGATATCCTCGTGAGTCTCACCCATGCCAAAAAGGGCCCCGCAGCAAAGCTCCATACCCGCGGATCGAGCGTGACGCAGGGTTTGAATTCTATCCTCATAGGTGTGTGTTGAACAGATGTTAGGATAGAAACGTTCGCTGGCGTTCAGATTGTGATTGTAACGGTCAACACCCGCCTTTTTCAGGTCCATGGCAATTTCTTCAGTAAGCAGTCCCAATGAGGTGCAGACCTCAATCCCCGGCTCCTGCTTTATTCTCCTGACGGCCCCGCGAATTATTCTGAGATCCTTCTCACGCGGTGACCGGCCACTGGAAACGATACAATACCTCTTTGCCTTTGCCTCCCTGGCGGACCGCGCTCCTTTGACAATGGTCTCTTCATCTACAAGGGGATACTTTTCAATGGAGGCATCAGAAACGGCGGACTGTGAGCAATAGGAACAATCCTCACTGCAAAGACCGCTCCTGGCGTTGATTAACATATGGAGATAGACTTTTTTTCCGAAATACTTCTTCCTGACCATAAAAGCCGAATGCAGCAGTTCAAGTATATCTTCCTCCCGGCAATTCAGGATCTCCAGGCATTCCTCTTCCGTTAAAAGGTGATCCCGCAAGGCCTTATCGACTTGTTTTGAATATCTCATCTTCCACCCGTTTTCGGATTAAACTGTTTTTGGCTCCGGATCTTTCTATAAATCTCTTTCCCTATTGATTTAAATGTATTGATGTTATGCCACATTTTATTATTTATTGTCAAACGGAATGGCTTCTTCAATGACACCGCCTCCCAGTATAATATCCCCCCTGTAAAAAACAGCGGATTGCCCGGGTGTTACGGAGATTTGAGGTACATCAAAAAGCACTTTGGCTGTATTCTTTTCATGGGGAAGGATTCTGGCTCTTGCTTCCCTGTGCTGCAGCCGGATTTTTACGTCCACGTCCCAGGGCCTGTCTAATCTGTTGATCGAGATAAGGTTCAGATCCCCCGCAATCAAACCCTTTGAATAAAGGGCCTCCCTCTCACTGACCACGATTCTGTTCCGGCCGGCGTCTATATCACATACATACAGCGGTCGATGCGAGGATATTCCAAGGCCCCGGCGTTGTCCGATCGTGTAATGGATGATTCCTCTGTGCCTTCCGACCACTTCGCCTCTTTTATTCACGATGTCACCCTCCCGGATCTCCCCTTCGACAAAAAGAGGTGCATAATCACCGCCCGAAATAAAGTCCTGGCTTTCAGGCCGGTCCGAGGTCTTCAATCCGAGGGAGCGGGCGATCTCACGCACTTCTTCCTTGGTGTACCCGCCCAAGGGAAACAGGGTATGGGACAATTGCTCAGGGGTGAGGGCATAAAGAAAATAGGTCTGATCCTTGGATAGATCCAGGGATCTCTTCAGAAGGATGCGGCCCTTCGATTCTTGAATCCGAGCGTAGTGGCCTGTGGCGAAAAGCTCAAAGTCAATGCCGGAGTTTTTTGCCTTGTTCAGCAAAAATCCGAATTTAAGCCTTTTATTGCATACGACACAGGGATTGGGGGTTCTTCCCTTCAGGTATTCCGCCCTGAAATATTCGATGACATCCCCTTTGAATTCCTCCTTCAGGTCAATAACATGAAAGGGGATTTTCAGGTTTTCGCACACAGAAGCTGCTGAATCAATATCTTCCTTTTCTTCGGGTCCGTAACAGGCGTGTTTTCCATAGTCCTTCATCCCATCCGATTCGTCATATATCCCCATGGATAATCCGATCACATCATATCCCTTTTCCTTAAGAATGGCGGCCGCGACAGAGGAATCGACACCACCGCTTAAACCTACAGCGACTTTTACTCTCCGTAACATTTTAGCCTTTTGAAAGATGGTTAATACAGAAGGGTGCTCGGAGATCTCTTGGACGGGGCGAACTTGATTCAGTGAGACTTGAATTGCATACTTACATAGATCGGCGGGCGGATAACTAAAACCATTCCATGCCGGAAAGAGGCCTTCTCCTTACTAAAGGACACCAAACCGCCCGCCTGGGTAGCAACCCAAC
>CAYTUL010000101.1:0-10136 GCA_964441135.1 uncultured Desulfobacteraceae bacterium
GCTTAAATGAGGGATGGAAATACATAATGAAAAGAATAAGCAAGCTTATTTTTTTCATTAGATATTTGCATCCACCCCAATGCGCTGGCATTGGGATGGCCGCTACGCGGGCTTTGAAGCGATCATTATATTTTTCGTAAAAAATTCATCGCGACCTTTGCGGCTTAGCGGTTCGCTTTTAGAGTTACTGAATTAATGAAATCGTATCCTGATCCAAAAAATCCCGTAGATCCTGTCCAAAAAAGAAGTTGTCCTTTATCCGCTCCCCGCTCCGCCCGGTGGCTCCATTATTTTGAGTTTTCCCCGAATACCGGTCTGAGCCTGGATACGGCAACTTCTCCTACCAGCCCCTATTGCTTCAGCCTTATTATCGGAATATCACCACACCACAGCTCCGCGATCAAAACGGCCAGTTAGTGCTCATCCATAGACTGACGTTTTTGATTTGCGCTATCAGCTATCAGCAAAAAACACTAATAAAAAAGTCTTGGCTGACGGCTGATAGCTGACCTCTGAAAGCTCCATCCGGAAAATGGCTGTTTCTGGATGGAAATCAACTGGAAATACCTTTAAAGATTTACTTTTCCTGTGCCGATGCTTCCAAATGGTGAAGGTGTCAAGGAGAAGGCAAACTTCTCGAAAGAGCGGGGCGCAAAGGGTATTTCATGGAAATCATTAAACTACAAAAGGAGAAATTAATCATCAACCCTGACAACCCTGATCTATGCCGGGAAATTAAGCAATTTCTAACTGATTGCGACACCCGGAGCGAAAATATACCCGTGACGATAATCGTCAACCCTCCCATTAGGACAGTCATCAAAAACGCCGGCGAGCTATCGGAAATTCTCATTGAGCTCTCGGCTGCTTACCGTACCGAAGGGAACTATTTTCTGGAATTATGTAATTCCTCAGCAGGTATCCTTGTAACCTTCAATATTGAACATACCTCCACGCCTTTTACACATGAGATAGGCCACTGTTGAAACCTGTCATATTTGCATTCACGAAAAGCGAGTCAGATTCTTTCCGGTGAATTCTTCTTTAATCTGGTAAAAATGCTGGTTGCCTTTGTCGGATTTTTGAGATATGTTCTTTTTCACTCACCAAAAACAATCTGAAACCAAAGATCATCCGATACATGGAATGACTCAATCAACTCAATATATCAAAAACCGATGGGAATTTGCTTTCGCTTGAAAGGAGGTACTATGGGTGATGAGAATTCGCGGGCCAGCATCTATGTTGGCGATTCGCTCAGATGGACAATCGAAGGGTATGAACCTGCTCCCCAGTCCGTGGCCTATGGCACAGATGTCGAGGGGGTTTACTTCGACGGCTACCCACAAATTGCAAAGCAGGAGGGGTCCCAACCTGTTTACGAGGTAAAAAAGGAAAAGAACATCATGGTGGCCATGCGTGATGGCGTACGTATTGCCGTGGATGTTTACCGGCCGGACGTTGAGGGTGAGAAGTTTCCAGCCATTCTGGCCTGGGGCATGTGGGGCAAGGATGCCCAGGAGGCGGTGGGCTGGAATTGGGATAAGCCGCAGGCCTATTATGACACGCCCTTTTGGGACGGTTCCATGGAAGCTGGAAATTACATGTATACCGTGCCGAGAGGGTACGCCCATGTTATTCCGGAGCCAAGGGGGATCGGAAATTCAGAAGGTGTCAATCTCTTCTTTGAGACCTATCACCACCCGGATGATATCTATGACATCATTGAATGGATCGCGGCGCAGCCCTGGTGCACGGGCAAGGTTGGGATGATGGGCCCGTCATCCTATTCACAGGCACAGATGAGCATTGCTCCCAACCCTCCACCCCACCTGGTAGCCATTCGGCCTGACGAATGTGTGGACCTGGTCGGTCCTGGTATTGGGGACAGCTTCCATGGTATTTGGGACACCCTTTTTTATCACATATGGTTCGGCAGACATGGGAACGACAGCACACCTCCCCCGTCCAATTCGCCGGAGACAATATTGGCCCCAAAGATGCTGAGCCTGCCGAAGGAGGAACTGGAACGCAGGCTGGAGGAAGCGCTGAATCATCCTGATATAAAGTACAACACCAAATGGTATTCCCAGCTCAAGTACCCTATGAAACACCCTATCTTTTTCGATCAATTGCTGGATTCCTTTCATCCCACCCCGATCGAATGCGATTACAGCAAAATAAAAATCCCCTTTTACGCGGGAACGCCCTGGGTCAACCGGATCTACATATGGGGGACCTTTGCCTTATATGAAAAGTCAAGTACCCCGGATCCTGACAGGAAGGTGATCGTGTATCCGCCGGGGTTCCCACCCCGACCCTACGCATCTTATCACGATGAGCTCTTGAGGTGGTATGATCACTGGCTGAAGGGGATCGATACGGGAATCATGGATGAACCTCCCATAAAGCTCTTCGTCATGGGGGTCAACAAATGGCGGTTCGAAAAGGAATGGCCCCTTGCCCGGACCCATTGGACGAAATACTATCTTCATCCTGAAGGGGGCCTCTCGGCAGAGCCGGTCAAAGGGTCTCCGGCACCTGAAAGTTTTACACAGCCGGCCCCCTATCTGGACCCGAAGGTCTACTGCCTCAGATACAGTACGGGTCCCTTGGACAGGGATACCGAAATAACCGGGCCGATCGCCCTCTATCTCGAGGCCTCTATCGATATCGATGACACGAATTGGATGGTGGACCTGGTGAATGTTGATCCAGAGGGGAACAGACAATGGCTGAGCGTAGGCTATCTAAAGGCAGGGTTCAGGGCCCTCGATGAGACGAGATCGAAACCCTATCAACCGATCCACCCGCGACAGGATCCTGTGCCTGTTCCTCCCGGACAGAAAATCGAGTATGCCATCGCGATGATGCCCACCTCAAATGTATTTTTAAAGGGACACGCCATGGAGTTGATTATCAGAAATCAGGATGACGTTCTGAGCAGACTCGGGACCTGGGGCGTCTACATGTTGCCTTTCATGCAGACCGTCACACATCATGTCCACTTCGGTCGTTCCCACCTGCTTTTGCCTGTGATCCCCTGATCCTGAGAAACAAAGGGATCAACGATATAACAGACTGGGGAGAAATAAATGGCTGGAACAAAGGAATTTGAGAGGATACTCGAACCCGGTTACATCGGGCCGGTAAAGACCAGGAACCGGTTGATAAAATCGGCTGCCAGCATGTTCATGTCCCATGAAGATGACCTTCAACTCAGGGAGGAGGTCAGGGCATACCATGAAAGGCTGGCCAAGGGGGGCGTGGGGTTGATCATCGTCGAGGCAGCCACTGTCGATTACCCGAAAGGCGCACGCTTCAGGAACAGGATTCGTAATGACGACGACAGGTACATCGGGATTCTCAGTGAACTGGCCGAAGCGATTCATAAGTACGACTGCCCGGCCTTCCTCCAGATGAACCATGACGGGCCCTGGCAGATCAGGTGGGGCAGATTCAGAGACGATCCCCTCTACCCCGGACCTCCGATAGCCGCTTCCCCGGTCTACATGGAGGATCCGAACGATCATCATAATGAAATGCCCCGGGCGCTTACCATCCCCGAAATAGAGGAGATCGTAGGCAAGTTCGCGGACGCCGCCGTGAGGGCCCATAAGGCCGGGTTCGACGGTGTGGACATCAATGCAGGGAGCAGCCACCTTTTACATAATTTCCTTTCACCTTTCTGGAACAGGCGTACGGACATCTATGGAGGTACCTTGGAGAACCGGTCCAGGTTTCTGGTCCAGATCATAGAGGAGATTAAGAGCCGGCTTGGGAAAGACTTTCCCGTTACGGTGGTTATGAACGGCATCGAAATAGGCAGGGCCTCGGGGATCGAGGACGGCAAGTGCTTCACCCACGAGGATGCCTGCGGCACGGCCCGGCTGCTTGAGGAAGCAGGTGCGGATGCCATTCAGGTAAGGAGCCATTGGATCGGCCGGCACGTTGGGGGGTTTTTTCCGGAAGTGCTCTTTTACCCGGAATTTCCGGTTCCCATGAAATCGGTGCCCAGAGAATATGATGTCAGCCGCAAGGGGGCCGGCGCAACCATTCGTCTCGCCGCGGGTATAAAGCGGCAGGTTACCATCCCGGTAATCGTTGTGGGCAGGCTCGATGCCCAATTAGGGGAAAAGTTACTTCGTGAAGGCCACGTGGATTTCATTGCAATGACGCGTCGCCTGCACGCTGATCCTGAATTTCCAAACAAACTCGCGGACGGCCGAATCGATGATATCGCCCCCTGCACGGCGTGTGATTTCTGTCTCGGCGGCATGGGCCGGTGCAGGATAAACGGCCTGTCGGGCACCACATACCGTACAATTGAAAGAGCCGACAGGAAGAAAAAGGTGCTCGTCATCGGCGGCGGACCGGCCGGGATGGAGGCGGCAAGGGTATCTGCCTTGCGCGGGCACGATGTCACCCTCTATGAAAAATCCTCCAAACTTGGGGGTTTGATGCCTTTGGCAGCCATTGTAAAGGGTCCCCATCCGGAAGATGTTCCGCTTATCATAAGGTATCTGGAGCGTCAGATCACCAAACTGGGTGTAAAGGTGAAACTGGGGAAAGAGGTTGATTTCTCCCTTATCAATCGCATGCGACCCGATGCGGTCTTCCTCGCCGTGGGGGGCGAATCCGTCATTCCATTGATACAGGGGATTGACGGGCCCAATGTGGTAAGCGGGGCGGAACTGCACAAACAGCTTAAATTTTTTCTCCGGTTCCTCGGGCCAAAGACACTCCGCAAGTTGACCAGGTTCTACATGCCCGTGGGGAAGAGGGTCGTGATTATCGGGGGAGAAGTTCAAGGATGTGAGCTTGCCGAATTTCTTACAAAACGGGGCAGAAAGGTGACCATCGTGGATCAGGCGGAGATCACCGGTGAGGGACTTGTCGGCATCATGCAGGAATACCTGTTCACGTGGTTTGATAAAAAGGGTGTAAACCGGATAGGCGGCATAAAAAAATATGTGGGGATAACGGGCAAAGGGCTGACCATCATCAACCGGGAAGGTAAAGAGGAGACACTCGAAGCGGACACGATCGTTCCGGCGCTCTCATTGACACCCAACAGGGGGATGATGGATAAAATAAAAGAGGCGGTCCCCGAGGTCTTCGCCATCGGTGACTGCAGCGAGCCCTCTCTCATCGTTGATGCAATCGGCACGGGCCTGCGAACCGCCATTACCCTATGAAGATCTGCTTTCCAAAATCCACCATCAAATTCCCAAATTAGCAGCAATGGCCATGGATTTTGGTTCAACCCCGGGCACCATTGAGGTATGATTTTAGATGGTTTTTATCTTTACCTTGCGCCCTGCGCCTTGCGCCATGCGCCATGTTAATAGGCCGCAGGGGGGAGCGATCGAAGGCGACACTGCAAATGGCATCTTGATGGTGGGTCAGGGTATTAAAGAATGATTGACAAAAAGTGGTCTACTCAGTAATATTCATCAGCTTTTCAGCCTTTGTATCGCCATTTTTTTGCATGGATTTACTATTACCCCAAAATGATTAGGAAACCGCCGGTTCATCCGGACTTCTTCTGTGAGGCGTAACCCCCAATGACCTTGAATATCCATGCTGAAAAGAGTCGAAAACCTTCAGCGGGATTTTTATCCCGGATCCGCCTCCATCGGTTCTGTTCTTCTTATCAATGTTTAACCATATCATCCGATGCAATTTGTGACTTTCAGATAGATCTTTTCTCATCAGGTGCTCCTCCGTTTTTATGCCCCATAGGGAAGGGCCCCATTTCTTAAATATCCTACGGCATTTTTTTACGCCGTCGTTTATATTGATGAAATGACTTTGAATCCAACAACTATCTTCAAGGAAAGTCGTTGAGGAAGTCATGAGAGGAACGATTCATTTCATTATAAATGCGCATTCCCAACAAAGAAAGGAGGAAAGAAAATGAAAAAGATCGCACTGCTTTTCGTAGTTTTAGCTGTAAGTCTCACCATCCCGCTTGCCATGGCCGATAAGGCCTCCGCGGAAAAATCCATTACAGTAAGATTTGGGACCGACCTGCCGCCCCAGTTGCCGCCTGTCGTCGGAGTGCACTGGTGGGCGGATGCGGTAACCAAAAAAACGGAAGGCCGGGTAAAGATTCAGATGTACCCTGCCAGTTCATTGAGCACGGCCCAATCAGCGCTCCAAAATGTCCTGACCGGCGTTGCCGATATGTATCTGATCAGTGTCTCTGTCAACAGGAAATTTATGCCGCTCGCTTCTGTGGTCGGGCTACCGGGCGTCGGATTTCCGGATGACAGCCTGGAGGCCAATACGGCCCATGCGGAAGCCTTTTTCGAGCTTTTACGGAAATTTCCGGTCGTTGCGGACGAATTCAAGGACTTTGGAGACATGTTTTTTTATGTTATCTACTCGGAATCCTACCTGATCTCCAAGGGCAAGCGGATCCGTGTGCCGGGGGATGTCAAAGGGATGAAAGTGGGTTCCAACGGCATCAGAATGGACCTCATGGAAAAGCTGGGCGCCGCACCTGTCTCGGACATCCCGCCAACGGCCTACGAGAAGCTGCAGACCGGGGTCACCCAGGCCACTTTTGCCGCCATCAGCGCGTTCCATGATTTTCAGCTCTTCGAGGTGTCGGATTACGTACTTGATACGCCTTTCGGTGGGGGTGGAATGCCGGTCATCGTTAATAAAAATACCTGGAACAAAATTTCTCCCAAGGACCAGCAGATTATGAAGGAGCTCGCCGTCGAAGGGGCTAAAAGATCCCACATCGCCCTGGCCGATCTCAATAACATGGCCTGGCATGAGATGATCGATAAAGGCATGAGAACAACGGCAACCAAAGAGGAAAGAAAACTCTGGGAGGCCGAATTCGGGAAACTTTGGGAAGATTGGATTTCCCAAAACGAGGCCGCCGGAGTTAAGAACGCAAGAGAAATTTTCAATTTCTGGAAAAGCGCCGCTGACAAGGAATGGTCAAAACAATAAGGGTTGCTTGATATGGAGCAGCACAATAATCCAATGAGCCTGCCCTCCAGGATTGCGGCTGTGATCGAATGGATGAGCAAGGCAATGGGAGTGGTCGCGGCGGCCGTTCTGGCCGCCATGATGCTCCTGACGGTCGCCGATGTGATAGGCCGGTATTTTTTCAGCCGCCCGATCAAGGGCACCTGGGAGCTTGTGGGTCTCCTGCTCGTCTGCGCAGGCACCTGGGGTCTGGGTTACTGCCAGATGGAGAAGACGCATATCAGTATCACGATCATGTATGACCTTTTTTCACGAAGGGCGCGGGCGGCGTTGAGTGCCTTCGCCTGTCTCATCGGTCTGGGCGGCTTTTTTTTGGTAAGCTGGCAGACCTTTTTGCTGGCCAAAAAATATTTCCTGCTCCCCAGGGGTGATGAAACCGATACCCTGGGTCTCCCCTATTCCCCCTTTATCCTCACTTTGTCCATCGGGGCCGGAATGATGGTCTTGATACTGATTATTGATGTCGTACGTCACATCGCTGAGGTGACACGGAAATGAGTCCGGACGTTATAGGATTGGCCGGTTTTGCCCTGATGATCATTCTTATCCTGATGGGCGTGAATGTCGCCTTTGCCCTGATCGGACTGGGTGTTGCCGGGCTGGCGATGCTGATGGGTGTCGGGCCCGCACTCTCCAGCCTGGCTATTATCACCTTTGAAAGGGCCAGTGCCTATGATTTTGCCGTGGCCCCCCTCTTTCTGCTCATGGGTGCCTTTGTCTCCCGAAGCGATATCGGCAAAGAGGCCTATACAATGGCCCGTGCCTGGGTAGGACACTTGAGAGGTGGCCTTGCCATGGCCACTTCGGTTGCCTGCGGCCTTTTTGCCGCCTGCTGCGGCTCCAGCCTGGCTTCCGCCCTGGCCATGGGCCAGATCGCCTATCCGGAAATGAAAAGGCACAATTACAAGGATAGTCTGTCAACGGGCATTATCGCCGCCGGTGGTACCCTGGGGATTATGATTCCACCCAGTATGGGTTTTATCCTGATCGGTATTCTGGCACAGTTGTCAATCGGTAAACTCTTTCTTGCCGGGATTATCCCCGGTCTTATCTGCGTCGTGACCTATATGCTCACAATCAGCATATTGTGCAGAATCAATCCGAACCTCGGTCCACCAAGCCCCAAAACGAACTTCAAACAAAAAATCGGGTCCCTCAAATTCACCTGGCCGGTACTCACACTCTTTTTACTGGTCATCGGCGGTATTTACGGGGGCATTTTCACTCCCACCGAGGCCGGCGGTGTGGGCGCTTTCGGTGCTATCATCATCAGCCTGGCCAGGCGTCAGCTCAACCGTACCGGCTTTTTCGAATGCCTGATGGATACCGCTAAAATGTCGGCCATGATGATGGCTCTCATAATGGGTGCATTTATCTTCAATCAATTCCTGGCTGTGACAAGGATCCCGTTTCTTGCCAGTGAATGGGTGGTCGGTCTCGGTCTGAACCGGTACATCATCCTTTTTATCATTCTATTCATCTATATTGTCCTTGGATTGATTTTCGATGTCTATGCCATCATGATCCTTACGATTCCCATCATCTTCCCCACGATGATCGCCTTCGGTTTTAATCCCATATGGTACAGTGTCATTATGGTGAGGGTCATAGAGATAGGTTTGTGTTCGCCGCCTTTCGGTATGAACCTTTTCGGCCTGGTCGGAGTAGTGAGGGTCCCGATCGGCATCCTGTACAGGGGCGTCATCCCCTTTCTGCTGGCCGATCTATTCAATATCGGACTGCTGATAGCCTTTCCTATCCTGTCTACCTATCTTCCGGAAGTCATGCTCTCCCGGTAAACCCGCAATGTGATGATTGCAATATGTCGAATCATGTAAAACGCTGATTTCAAAACCCTCGGTCCCTTGTCCCTAAGCTATAAGCCATTAGCCATGAGGTATTATCGCCTGTGGCGATAATCCTTGACTTTCCCACCCGGTTTCTTTAATAAAAAATCAGATAAAATAATAAAATCTTTTAAAGAATAGGATAAGGAATATCTATCATGAATACAAAACTCCTTTCTTCCAAACAATCTCAAGCTTTAAATGAGATTAAACAGATGGTGAATCAGCGATTCTCTTTAGAAGATTGCCTTTTATATGGCTCCGCCGCAAGAGGAGAATCTGATGATGAATCGGATCTGGACCTTCTGATTGTGACTACCGAAGCCCTTACTCGCGTCAAACGCCATGAAATCACGGACATCGTTTTTGAAGTTAATTTGAAATATGATACGAATTTCAGCACGCTTGTCGTAGATAAGGAGACATGGGAAACAGGCATTATATCGGTTCTTCCACTGCGAGATGAGATCTTGAAGGATGGTATCCGGATATGAGCACAAATGAAAAGCGCTCAGAGATGGTTCGCTATTGGTGGGCCAAGGCTGAAGAGAGTCTGGCCTCTGCTAGCAGAGAGTTACAGACAGGATCATTATCTTTTGCCATGAACCGCCTATATTACTCAGCCTTTTATGCAGTCTCGGCTTTACTGATGGAGAAAAACCTTTCTTTTAAGAAGCATTCTGGAGTGCGTGCGGCTTTCCATAAACATTTCATCAAAACAGGTATTCTTGATCGCAAATGGGGCAGGCTTTATGATCAACTCTTTGAGGATCGGCAGGAAGGAGATTATATAGTCTTTGTCTCCTTTGAACCGGATTATGTAAAATCCCAACTGACACAATGTTCGCTCTTCCTCAAACAACTTCTACCCTTGCTTTCTTCTATTTCAATAGGATAAAACATGAGTGAAAGACTTGAAAGTTTTAGGGATCTGAAGGTCTATCATGTGTGAGCTACTTGGTGTGCTAAACAAAAAGAAACTGAAAAACTAAAGGGCATCCCCCTTTCTACATGGAGGGATTTACCATGAAAGTCATCTATGATCCAAAGACAGACACACTTACAGTCATACTGAAGGAGGAGAGCCCTGTCGCTGAGAGCGATGAGGACAAACCTGGTGTGATCCTGGATTACGATCATGAAGGTAACCTTGTCTCTCTTGAAATCCTGGACGCCTCAAAACGTGTTACCCAGACGCAAAAAATCGAATTCGAGACAGTTGAAACCCATTTTCCGCACATAAAAAATTCAAAAATTTCTACTTTTTCCAATCCCAGC
>CAYTUL010000102.1:0-10033 GCA_964441135.1 uncultured Desulfobacteraceae bacterium
GTCGAAGATCCCGCCGCTGTTAGCGGGGCGCCCTGAGCCTTGAGCCTCTTTTTTATTGGCTTTCGCCCCGGAAAAGAGATTGCTGAGCCCTTAAGCCTTTGAAAAGGGCTAAATAGTTACAATGATTCATTGTTCGTTCTTTAATCCGGTTATAGGAATGCCTTCCTTTGCCGCTACGCTCTCCCTGAGGGCCCGTCCCCTGCCCGGGGCGGCAACCCAGACTATAATCCCGGCCATGGCAGCCGCCAGCACCGCCACACCAAAGGCCCACTGATAAGAGCCCGTCTGATCGAATACGTAACCGCCGATCCACGACCCGATCGCGCCGCCGATACCTACGCTTCCTTCGAGCAGGCCGTAGATAGTACCGATGGCCGGACCGTGAAAGAGGTCCGCCGCGCTTGCCATGAAGATGGGTGCAGTCGATCCCCAACCCATTCCGAGCAGGATGACGAACAGGTAGACCAGCCACAGGCCGCCGCTGGACTGAAACCGGACCAGGCAGTAAAACCTGATCCAGAAGAAAAACATGCCTAAGGAAAAAGACCGTTCGCGGCCGATACGGTCTGAGACCAGGCCCCAGACAATTCGAAAAAATGTGGAAGTCAGGCCAACCAGTCCGAAAGCCGAAGCAGCCATCATCTTGTTTAGACCCTGGTTGACCAGGAAGCCTACGAAATGAGTCAGTACGATGTACACGCCGATCATGATGAACATGGGGAAGATCATCAGGGCCCAGAAATTGACGGTGCGCACAGCCGCCCCGAGGGTCCACTGGAATTCGTCGTCCGAGTGCCGGGCCGCATGGTCCGCAGGATAGACTATGCCTTCATCCGGCTCCATGCGCCCGTCCGGGCCGGCGTATCCCATGTCTTTAGGCTTGTGGCGCAACAGAAAGCCGTTAAGAGGCAATAATATGACAGCCGTCAAAAGACCCATGATCAAAAAACCTGAACGCCAGTCCCAACCCGATATGATGCCCTGGATCAATGGGGGGAACAGCATGATACCAAGGCCCATCCCCGAGGCCGCGATACCGCTGGCGGTTCCACGGCGTTTATTGAACCAGTGGGGAATGATCGCGGTGTAAGCGGCAAGAGAAATGAAGGTTACGCCGACGCCGCCCAATACACCATAGAACAGGTAATACTGGAACAGCTTGTGAATAGTGGAACTGAAGGCCAGCCCGGCTGCCATCAGAATAATGCCGGGCAGAATGACCCGGCGCGGTCCGAAACGGTCCACAAGGTTGCCGACCAATGGCGCGGCTATAATGTAGCATAGCATGGCCACGGACTGGACGCCTGAGATTTCCGCCCGGCCCCAGCCGAAATCATCCACCAACGCCACGAGGAAAACCGAAAATATGGACCGGAAGCCGAACCAGAATGCCATGGATATCACCGCCACAGCAACAATCACCCATCCGTAATAGAAGTGCCTTCCCGGCCGGCGGCCGATATCCTTTTCCGTGATCATATGGTTCTATTCCTTCTTATCACAATATAAGCGGGGTTTTCCAATTCCCTGTTAAACACTTGAATATCAGAAAATGAGAGATTTGTAACCATACTCATGATTTTTTAATAGACAAAAACCCTTAAAAGTCTTGAGTGATAGAAGACAAGCTGGTAGTGAGAGGTGAATTCGGGGCAGGCCGCTTGACAGGGGATTCGGGAGGGAATACCCTAATGGCGAAAATATATAAGAAGGGAGGCAAGGTAGCCATGGGCAACAATAGAGTGTTTACTGACGAGGAACTGAAAGAAATGGGAACGCGCACACTGGACTTGGTCCAGGAGGCCATAGATGCCAATGAAAAGGAGAAGGCCAAAGAATTAGCCAAGCGGATGTATGAGGAATTTAACCACCTCCACGACGGATACATGATCTGGATTACTGGCCTACTGAGCTATATCTACCGCCGGTATGGTATCGAGGCCGTGGAGGAGGCTGAAAGGGAGGCCCATACCATTGAAGCCAAGACCGTTTTCAAACCATCCGGGAAAACAGACTTCCGTTCCCGGGTTGAAGAGCTGGCAAAGGGCCTGAGAGGGCACCTTCAGCCCATCACCATCGAAGAGGATGATGAGAAGGTCACCCTGGCCATGAAGCCCTGCGGCGGAGGGGAGAGGATAATCCAGATGGGCGGTTATGAACCGGAAGTCGGCCTGGCCAGGGTAAAGGAACCCCACCCCGTCACCTGGGGCATGAAGGACTTTCCCATCTACTGCGTACACAGTCCGGTAATGGAAATGCTGGCCATTGAGAACACCGGCGACTTCGGACCGGTCCATTTCGTCTCCGATCCGGTGAACATGAAATCCTGCCGCTTCGCCTTGTACAAGGACTCCGGGGATATACCGGAAGAGCTCTATAACCGGATTGGCAAGAAAAAACCCTCTGGGGAAAAATAGTCTCTCTGTCAGGGTGAAAAAGGGAAGGTCGAAGGTAACTCATCCCAAAAAAGGATTGACATTATTGATCCGCCATGGATAGATTTATGCGTTATTTTCATCAATGAATCGACCTCTCAACGAATAACATAATTATGGTTCTTACCCGGAAGCTTTTATAACATAAATATCTGATAGTTTATTCCTGTTCAAGAATGTCAGTAAAAAATCCACGCCCATCGAAGATCCCGATGCTTTGTTCGGGGAAGGACGTGGCCTTGGTTTGACCCCAAAGGGGTTTTAAAGGGAAAAAAAATATCATACCGGATATCCATCTTCATTAGATTAAACAAGATGGAGTTATGCAAACCTGCTCAATAATCCTGTCTGTCCCGAATTTTAAGTCTTTGTTTTTGATGTCTTTTGCTGATAGCTGAATGCTGACGGCGCGAGTATAAAAACCTTAGTTTTTGGATGAGCCCTAAATAGGAAGGTTAAATGAAATGGAAATCACCGAACCGCAGATAAAACAAGAGGAGATACTCTCCCTATCGGACGATAATTTCAATGCACATAATGTCTGCATTGTCACGGGGGCAGGGACAGGAATAGGAAGGGCCGTGGCCATTGCCTCTGCAGGGAATCATCTGATGACAGTCGGGCTGGATATCAACGAGGAGGAAGGCCGGAAGACACAGAAGATGGTTCGTGAAATGGGTGGACAGATGATCTTTATTAAAACGGATCTTGCCCGGGATGGGGATATCGAATATGCGGTTGAAGAGGCAGCAAAGCTTGGTACCATCAAGTATTTAGCCAATATCGCAGGGATTCAGCACATTGATTCTATAGAGAATTTTCCAATGGAAAGATACGATCTCATGCAGAGGATAATGCTCAGGGCCCCCTTCTATCTCAGTAAACTGACGATCCCGTATATGAAGAACAGCGGTGACGGCATAGGAGTTATCGGCAACATGGCCTCGGTACACGGCCATATTTGCACGGTAAATAAACCGGTTTATAATATAACCAAATTCGGTTTGAGGGCCTTGAGCCAATCCATCTCTGCCGAAGGAGAGGGCAAGGTTCGTTCTTTCACTGTCAGCACCGGTTTTGTTAAGACACCTTTGGCCCTGAACCAGGTCCCGGCACAGGCCGAACAGAGGGGCATATCTCCCGAAGAGGTAGTGCAAGATGTAATGATGGGTAAATCCCGTGTCAAAGAGATGATGTCCCCGATAGAGGTGGCAAATCTGTTTCTTTTCGGATTTTCCCGTTTTTCCCGGTACCTTATCGGCGGCGATCTTCTGTTCGACGGAGGCATGGTTTTGACCTATTAATATTTTCATCTTTTCCGGTCGATCCCGGCCGTGGTGGCGGTTGAGATATTCAGGCATAAACCCAACTTACTTAAAAAGGAGGAAGACAATGAATTTTATGCACGTGCGAAAGATTTGTTTTTTAGTCCTATTGGCGATGTTCCTTGTAACAACGACATTTTTTGCGAAAAGTATGGCTGCCGAACCCATCAAGGTCGGGA
This sequence comes from uncultured Desulfobacteraceae bacterium, assembly GCA_964441135.1. Classification (GTDB taxonomy): domain Bacteria; phylum Desulfobacterota; class DSM-4660; order Desulfatiglandales; family HGW-15; genus CAYTUL01. Next base: position 3,940 of record CAYTUL010000102.1, read on the forward strand.
TGATACAGGGTCTGAGCGGCCCCTACGAGATATATGGAAAGGCGGAGGTCACCGGCTTTAAGATGGGTCTGGAATACTTCACGAAGGGGACCAATAAAATCATCGGCAGGGAAGTCAATCTGATCGTTGAAGACACACAGCTCCAGGCGGCCAGGGCAAAAATGCTCCTAACGAAACTATACAGTGACGACAAGGTCGATCTGGCAATAGGGCCGACGAGCAGCGGTGTGGCCCTGGCCGTACTTCCCGTTGCCCAGGAATTTAAAAAGATCCTCATTGTAGAGCCCGCGGTGGCCGATTCCATTACGGGCGAGCATTGGAACCGGTATATATTTCGAACGGGCCGAAATTCCAGTCAGGATGCCATCTCCAATGCAGCGGCCGTATCAAGGCCCGGGGTCAGTATCGCCTGTATAGGACAGGACTATGCCTTCGGCCGGGATGGAATCGCTGCCTATAAGCACGCGGCGGAAAAATTGGGCGCAAAGGTCGTCCATGAAGAATACTGTGATCCGAAGGGCACCGATTTCACAGCACCGGTTCAAAGGATTATTGAGGCCCTGAAGGATAAGCCGGCCCCCAAATATGTCTGGGTCATCTGGGCCGGAAAGGGCGGCCCTATTCCCGCGCTGATGGCTGCCGGGTTGGATAAATACGGTATCGAGATCGCCAGCGGAGGCAATGTCTTAGCGGCCCTCAAGCTGTATAAGCCGCTCAAGGGAATGAAGGGTTCTATCTATTATTACTACGAGAGCCCGAAAAACCCCGTGAATGACTGGCTGGTAAAAGAACATTATAAGCGTTTCAACGAGCCGCCGGATTTTTTCACCTGCGGGGGCTTTGCCGCAGCCAGCGCAGTTGTCTCCGGAATTTCAAAGGCAGGAGGGACGGACACGGAGAAGCTCATCACCGCCATGGAAGGCATGGAATTCATGACACCCAAGGGCAAGATGAAATTTCGAAAGGAGGATCATCAGGCCCTTCAAACCATGTATGCGTTTCAGATCGACGTGAAATCGGATGTGGAATGGGCCATCCCCGTGCTCATCAAAGAGCTGTCAATGGATGAGACGGCCCCGCCTATCATGAATAAAAGATAATGCCGGGGCCGTTCACCGTGGATCCGCGTCTGTGGAAAGGGGTGAAGTCTTCCGTGGAGGTCCCAGAATAATGAACAGAATAAAGGACACAGAGCCCATTCTAGAAACCAGAGACCTGACTATCCGTTTCGGGGGGCATGTGGCAGTGGACCATGTGAATCTCAGGATCAATCCCTTTACATTCAAATCCATTATCGGACCGAATGGAGCGGGAAAGACGACACTCTTCAATCTCATGACCGGTCAGTACAGACCGACCGAAGGAAAGGTTTTTCTGAAGGGGAGAGATATTACCCGTCTTGGAACGGCCCAGAGGGCCCTTTTGGGAATGGGCCGGTCCTTTCAATTGACCAATATCTTTCCCCTGCTTTCCGTTCTGGAAAATGTACGGGTTGCTATTCAATCCCGTGAAGGTTTTGGATTAAACTTCTGGAGGAACTATCTCCATTTCTCGGACGCGGAGAATGAAGCCTACTCTATCCTTAAGGAGGTTCTTTTAGATGAGAGGTGGGCCTATCCGGCGAGCACACTCACCCATGGTGAGCAGCGAAAACTTGAAATCGCGATCCTCCTGGCTCTTGAACCGGAGGTCCTTTTTCTTGACGAGCCGACTGCCGGTATGTCCCAGGAGGAAGTACCGGCCATTTTGGAGATACTCCAGAAGATTAAGGAGGCCAGGAACCGTACGATACTGCTGGTAGAGCATAAGATGGATATGATTATGACCCTATCGGATACGATAGTGGTGCTCCAGGAGGGAAAACTAATCGCAGACGGGGACCCGGAGGAGATCCATAGGAGTGAGGAGGTTCGGGAGGCCTATCTCGGCGGAGGAGCGAAACGTGAATGAACCCATTCTGAAGGTTGAAAATGCCCACACCTATATCGGCCAGCATCATATCCTTCAAGGGATCTCTTTTGAAGCAAAGGCCGACGCCGTGACCGTCCTTATCGGCCGAAACGGGGCGGGCAAGAGCACAACGCTGAGGACTGTTATCGGACTTCTCCCCTGCTCCGAGGGGAAAATCCTATTTACCGGAAAGGAGATACAACGGAAGAAACCCTATGAAATCGCGCGAATGGGAATCGGTTTCATCCCGGAAGACATGGGGATCTTTACCGGACTCACCGTGGAGGAAAATATGCGGGTGGCCATGCTCGCGGAAGACGGCCCGGCGGCCCAAAGGCTGGAAAGAACCCTGGATATGTTTCCGGATCTGCGAAAGTTCTGGAAAGCAAAGGCGGGGAACCTGAGCGGCGGTCAGAAGCAGATGCTGGCCATTGCAAGGGCCATTGTAAATGACACCGCGCTGCTGCTTATTGACGAGCCGTCAAAGGGTCTTGCTCCCATCCTTGTGGAGGTCCTTATCGATGCAATCAACACAATCAAGGAGCGCAGTGTTGTGGTCCTGGTGGAGCAAAACTTTTATATGGCAGGCGCCGTTGGCGATTATTTCTATATCCTGGACGACGGCATGGCAGTCCATAACGGTATCATGCCGGAGCTCCTCGATGATGAAGAATTAAAGAGCAAGTACCTCGGTATCTCAAAGGCGGAGGAACAGGAATAAAAAAGTGAGAGATTTCTGATGGCGGAGACGAAGTTCAGGCGGTGGAGCGGTGAGCTTACCATAGGATGTACGATTGTTCTTTTACTCCTTCCCCTTATGGGAATGCCCTGGAAGATCTATTTGACCCTCACTATTGCGGGCTTTTCCATGGGCATGCTTATATTCCTCGTGGCCTCCGGCGTAAGCATCATATTCGGTCTCATGGATGTCCTGAACTTTGCCCATGGGGCCCTGTTTGCATGGGGGGCCTATGTAGGCTTCACGGTCTTCGGCTACTTGATGAAATGGGTGACTGCCGATTCGATCATTCTGAATACCATGGTCTTCCTCATAGGGATTATCGCAGCAATGGTGGTGGTCGCCCTCCTGGGGATGGTCCTGGAAAGGGTTATCATCCGTCGCGTATACGGCTTTCACCTGTTTCAGATTCTCATCACCTTTGGTGCAACAATTGTTCTCGTGGAATTAATTCGCGTTTTCTGGGGTCCGAACGACGAAACGATGACCATGCCCCTGAAGTTTTTTGGAAACTGGGATGTGTTTGATGTAATCGTCGAAAAATATCGGGTCATCTGCATCGTGATGGGCCTCATCGTATATGGTTTTATTCAGCTCGTACTGAAAAAGACAAAATTAGGAATGATCGTGAGGGCGGGCGTGGAAAATCAGGAAATGGTTCAGGCCATGGGACACAATATCTTTCTGCTTTTCACGGGTGTCTTTGCGGCCGGTGCGAGCCTGGCAGCCCTCGGAGGCATGGCCATGTCCATTTTCGACCGGCAGGTATATCCGGACATGGGGGGTACATACCTCCTCTTTGCCTTCATCGTGGTGATCATCGGGGGTCTTGGAAGTATAACCGGTTCACTCGTAGGGGCGCTGATCGTCGGACTCGCCTATAACTATGTGGCCTATCTGGTACCCTGGGCCGCTGCCGGTGTCAACATCATGATTATGATCTTCATCCTTCTCATTCGACCCACCGGCCTTTTCCCGGCCGGAAAATAGCGAGATTCAATAATGGCGGAACCGACACCCGTTCAGTTTTTCCACGCAGAAGAAAAGAGAAGGCGGTACAAAAGCAGCGGCTTTTATATGAAAGCGGGTCTCTTGGCCCTTTTTATCCTGATTCCTTTTGTGTTCCCCTCCTTCAAGGCCGTCGATCTCGCCATGCAGATTATCATGTTCTCAACCCTTGTGGCCAGTTTTGATATCCTGCTTGGCTATACGGGGATCCTCTCCTTCGGCCACGGTATGTTTTTCGGTATCGGCGCCTACGGCATAGCCTTTCTCATAGGCAGGTACGGTGTGTCTTCCTACCTTCATCTGGCGTTGGGTTTTGTTGCAGCCGCAGTTATCGCCTCTTCCCTGGCCCTTCTCATCAGCTTCTTGTCCCTCCGGGTAAAGGCCATATTCTTTGCCATGATTACCCTCGCCATTGCAGAGCTGGCCGTCATACTGGCAACAAAACTCAGTGGTTTTACGGGCGGAGAAGACGGCATCAGTATCTCTATGCCTGGGATTTTTGCTGTCTCCTTCAGTATGGGTGCCTTTATGGGCTTAGAGATTACCGGCAGAGTCATAACTTACTATTTCATCTTTTTTGCATGCTTCGGGCTGTTCCTGTTAATGCTCCGTTTCACCAACTCTCCCCTGGGCCGGGTCCTGCAGGCCATTCGCGACAATACCCAGCGGGCTGAGGCCCTGGGATACAAGACCTTTATTTTTCAGACTATCTCAATCACCTTTGGATGTGTGGTGGCGGCCTTCGTCGGGGGGTTCTATGGGATGTGGGTGGGGTACGTGAATCCGGAGTCGTGCCTTGGAGTCCTGACGATCATGCTCGATGTCCTGCTTATGGTCATCATTGGAGGCATGGGAACCCTCTACGGAGGGATCATCGGTGCAGGCTTCCTGAAGATCGCCCAGACGTTCCTGCCTGACCTTCAACATATGGCAAGGGAGATCTTCCCCCAGGCCCAATTTTTACACAATGTGTTAGAAAGATGGCTTCTTCTCTTTGGGATACTTTTTATCCTGGTCGTCATTTTCTTCCCAAAGGGAGTCATCGGCTCGGTTCGTGAGTATATGGCGAGAAGGAGGATCCGGACCCTTGCTTGAGAGGTTTCGACATCCTTCTGCTGTCAGACTCACATTTTTTCAGACTTTAGCCGCTTGAAAAGCCGGTTAGTCCAGGTCGGGGCTCGGGGATCAAATAAAAGAGGCGCAGGGCGCAAGGGAGGAATAGATCGATAAAAACACAATTAAAGAGGGATTCGAGATGACCGAACCTATCATGAAAAAGGTAAAAGGGGATGGAATCAATATCAATATCGCCGGCTGGGAAGGTGAGGGAAGGCCTGTCCTGTGCATTCACGGAATCACGGCGAACTGCCGCTGCTGGGATGTGCTGGTCTCCGCTATTTCACCGGGATACCGGGTCATGGCCATGGATCTGAGAGGCAGGGGACTATCCGATAAGCCTCCCACGGGATACTCCATTGACCACCATCTTCGGGATATCAACTGTCTGCTTGATGATCTGGGCTTGGATCGTGTTGTCCTGATGGGACATTCATTGGGAGCATCCATCTCATTGGCATTCGGGGCGGAATATCCGGACAGGGTTGATGGCGTCATCCTGATCGATGGCGCCGGAGATCTCTCCCAGGAACAACTGAATAGGGTGTTTGAGGGAATCAGGCCCTCCCTAGAACGTCTCGGGAAAGTCTATACTTCGGCAGATGCCTACATGGATGTGATGAAACAGGCGCCCTATATCCAGCCATGGTCCCCTGCCCTGGAAACCTATTATCAATACGAGTTAGAGGATGTGAAGGAAGGCGTAAAGACAAACATAAATCCGGCCCATATTGTGGAGGAGGCAGGAAATGTCAGAAAGGTCGACCTCTCCGGATATTATTCAAAACTGCGCTGTAAAGTCCTGATACTGAGGGCCACAGAGGGGCTATTCAGCCAGGATGACCTCGTCCTTCCCGAGCCGGTCGTGGATATGATGGTGAAGAGGATTCCCGATGCAAAGCGATTTGATGTACACGGGACCAATCATTACGGGATCATTTTCAAGCCTCATCCGGATAGGGATCGTGAAATTACAGATTTTTTAGATGCTCTGAAATAAATATAAATCAGCTTCTTTTTCATTCCCGGGCCTACTAAGATCTCCATTGCAACCGGTCGTTCCAAGGGATATTCGAACTTGGAATCAACCTTATGACTATATGATATTTCGTGAAGTATTCGGAAAATAAGGAAATACTTAATGGATGAGAAGTAAAAAATCCACGCCCATCGAAGATCCGGATGATTTCTACGGGGAAGGATGTGGCCTTGGTTTAACCCCAAATGGGTTTTATAGGGAAAGCAGGTATGGATAGAAAGGCTCAAGGCGTAAGGCTCAAT
>CAYTUL010000103.1:0-10007 GCA_964441135.1 uncultured Desulfobacteraceae bacterium
ATCATCACCATAACCGATCCGGTCCGTGGCCACCATGACCATGATCTTCTGTTTTTCAGTATCGGATCTTTCGTCCTCAGAGGCCTTTTGGGCCTTTCCATCTTCTCTGGTCCCTATCACATGAAAATCCGTACCCTCTTCACTCACAGAGACCTCGAAATTCTGAGACTCAAGAAACCGGCTCACGTTCTGCCTGGCCGCTTCATTGTCCACAACGACGGTCAGTTCACTTAACCCATCTGCCTCAATGGCCTCTTTGGTTGTCAGCACCGGGGCCGGGCACGCCAGACCCCGGCAGTCGATTGATTTCATGCAAGACCTCCATTTTTTAATTCGCTTTTTGAATATTTAGAGAAGGTTAGGCCGAAATGTCAAACAGGAAATTCCGATAAAAGGAGGGATTTTAGTAGAAAAAACCAATATAGACAAATGTGATGAACATAAAAAAATCATTAATCGGGGAAATATTATCACAGGTTATCCCTGACCCAGATCACCGGAGGCCTGGAGAAATTCGAGCATGGCCTGGCATAGAGGTGAGGCGATTCTCCTCCTATCCCGGATGAGATAGAAACTCCTTGATATGATAGGGAGATCTTTTATTTTTAAAGTCTTGAGAAGACCGGCCTTCATCTCTGTCCTCAGGGCGCGGGATGAGAGTATGGACACACCGAGACCCGATTTTATCCCTTCCTTTACCGCAGTTGATGTTCCAAGGCGTGCAACCGGTTTTAAAAAGTCGATCCCCTCCTCCCCGGATTTCTTTAAATAGTCATCTATTATTTTAAGTGTTCCCGAACCCTGTTCCCTAAGGATAAAGGGTTCATCACTGAGCTCTCTCAGAGCAACTGTTTTTTTTCGGGCCCATCTATGCCGGGCATTCACAGTTAGGACCAGTTCGTCTTTCCAGAGTTGATAGTGAATAAGATCATGAAGAGTACTTTTCGAACCGATTACACCCAATTCGAGATCCCCTTTATGAACCAGATTTTCGATTTCACTGGTATCCGATACAGTCAAACTTACTGATATAAATGGATATTTCTCATAAAAACGTCCAATTAATTCGGGGAGGATGTATTCTCCGGGAATCGTACTTCCTCCTAAATAAATATCCCCCTGTCGTAACCCGAGGAAATTTTCCATCTCCAGGCGGGCCGTTCTTTTCATATCTAATAACAGGATAGCGTGTTTATAAAGGATCTCTCCGGCCCTGGTTGGAACGATCCTCCGGCCGAGACGATCCAGGAGTCTGGCCCCGACACCCTTTTCAAGATTGGCGATTCTTTCACTGACAGAGGCCTGCGCGAGAAAGACGGCGTCCGCCGCTTTTGAGAAGCTTTTTAATTCAACGACCTTGCAGAAGATTTCCAACTGCCGCAGGTCGAAGTCGATGGAGGGCATAAATGTATTTTCTTTCTTTTAAATGTGATGAATTCTAATGAGAATAAGAGATGTCTTGATGTGGCTCAGACACAAAACGTAAGGCTCAAGGCAAATCTTTAAAAAGAATAAAATGGCACCATTTTTTACCTTGCGCCCTGTGCCCCTTGGCTCGCCGTAGCTTTCAAGCGAATGCGGCTGAGCCTTCTTTACAAATACCCAAACCACATTCGTTCAATTACTTCAAAATTCGCCTTTACATTGGCATGACCGGAGATGATGTTCCCGTGACCGGGGAGAAGAAACTCTGCATCGAATTCTGATAATCTCCTGATACTTTCTTTAAGCTGCTCCCCATTACCGGCCGGCAGATCGGTTCTCCCAACTCCCTGATAAAATATCACATCCCCTGTAAAAAGGGCTCTTTTCGCAGGCCAATAAAGACACACGGAACCGGGAGAATGACCGGGTGCGTTGATAACTTGGAATGTCAGCCCATCTATCTTCAGGTCCCCTTCCTGAAGGAAGAAATGGAATCCGGATTCAGAGACACCGAGAGCTTCACCGTAATGAGGGGCAGTCTTCTTAATGAAGTCCATTTCGGTTTCATGAATGGCAATAAGGGCGGATGTATCGAAAAAGTACCTTACAGATTCAATATGATCCGGGTGTCCGTGGGTAATGATCACGAGATCAATATCCTGAAGGGAGAGGGAGAGCCTATACAGATTCTCCGTGACGTGCCGAAAGAGGTGATAGTGTCCTGGATCAATAAGAATCCTTTTTTCTCCGTCTATCAGGTAGGTGTTGCAATTATTCGCTGTTGGATTATTCCATAAGAATGCATAGAGATTCTCTATTATCTCCATTTTTCCGGTTACCTTTTTCCGTAATTGAAAGAAAAACTATGCGTGTATAGTCAGGATGTCAAGTATTATTGTCTTCATAAGTTATATTGATAATGAAGAATAAATTTTTATGATGTACTTAAAGATATATTCGAGCGAAATCGGTTAAAAACATATATCGCCTGTTTTGGTTAGGGAAATGTATCATATCGAAAAAAGGTCATATGATTATGAGTGGAAAGAATGAAATTGGCGGAGCTGAAAATTGCCGAAAAACATGCCGTCAGGTCGAGGTCCCGAGCAGAGAAGAAATAGCCGCTCTTAATGAAATGCGGACAATTAAAGATAGCGTCAGGGATCTCAGGAAAAGGCTATCTAATTTGTCTTTTTCCGAAGAATCCGGTGATAGGGAGGAAGTAGAAAGGATTGAAAGGAAAATGAGACAATTAAAGAAAGAATGGAAGCTATGGGAGAAGAAGAGGGAAGAGGCGGCGAGGGAAAGGATGATCCTTTTGGGACACGAAGAACCCTGATGGATACAAGGTTTCTATCTTTTCTCATTGCCCCGGGCTCTGTCGAGGATCCCGCTGGCTCGCGGAGGATGCCTCATGCCATGCATTTCACGGTCTCTCCTTTAGGACAACCTCTATATCTATTGGGCGCTGATCCCTATATACCCTTAATGTAATAGTCTGGCCCACCTTCATTTTATCCAGAAGACGAAGAAGCGCCTCGTTGTCATCTATCGGATCTCCATCCATTGCAGTGATGATATCGCCCCCTATCAGTAGTTCCATCCCTCCAATGATTATACGACGGGTGCCACCCCTCAACCCGGCCTGATCGGCAGGACTTCCATGCATTACACTCACAATCAGTACACCTTCCTCAACGGCGAGTCCTAAATCCTCTGATAATTCTCTGGTAATATTTATACTTGTGATACCGAGCCAGGGTCTGGCAACCCTTCCGGAAATGATTAGTTGGGTAGCTACCTCTTTAGCACGATTAATGGGAATGGCAAAACCGATCCCCTGATACCCACCTGAGAGACTGAAAATAGCCGTATTGATTCCGATTACCTCACCGTTTGAATTAAGGAGGGGGCCACCCGAATTTCCCGGGTTAATGGCCGCATCGGTCTGGATAAGACCGTCAATCTGGGCGTCTTCTTCCGTCATTATGGACCTGTTCAAAGCGCTAACAATACCTGTAGTGAGTGTATGGGAAAGGCCAAAGGGATTTCCTATAGCAATAGCCTTCTGGCCCACTCGAATATCATTGGAATCGCCGAGAGGAGCAATCAGATCGATACTTCCTGATGGTATTTTTATGACCGCGAGGTCTGACGCGGGATCCCGCCCAACCAGGGTTGCGGACAATTTTTTCCCGCCGGATAGTGTCACGATAATCCGCCGGGCGTTCGCGACGACATGGTTATTGGTCAGTATATAGCCTCTGCTATCAATTATAAATCCGGAACCCTGCCCTTCCGTTGGAATGATTTGCATCCAGAAATTGACACTTAGAGTAGTTGCCGCGATGTTTACTACCGCAGGATGTACTTTCTCAAACACATCAATATTGATCTCTTCATCCTTTGACACGATGACGGGCCGGTTATCCAGGGCATTTCGGGGCCTGTTGAATTCAAGTGAATCGGCCTTCGGTCTTGGGTGTAGGACCTTGGAAATGTCATCCCTATTTATCCATATCAGTATTAAAAGGGTAATCAGGATAAGCCACAGAAACTTTCCTAATCTGGTATTCATTAAAGGTCCCTGTTCATAGCCCGACAGCTCGTGGATTTATAATAAGATGAAATGTCATGGGAATTATCCGTTGGAATCATGGAATGAGTGTATATCTATTTTTTTTTAAAACGTTAGTCAAGTCAAACAACCCAATAAATATCCTTGATATAATAGGATTCCCGTGTAGGATAATTTTAATAGCATTGACATATTTTTCTAACTGATTTAAAGAATTAGCATATTTTTATGGATAGCCCTCATTGGTAATCTATTACCCTGGAAGCCCGAACACAGAAACGAACGGTTATTACCAGGATAAAGCGGAGGCGGGAAATGAAAGGAGCAGGTAGATTGTTAGTAAAAGTTTTTTTGCTTGCAGGACTCATCTTTTTGATCTCCTTTCGGGCTGTTTATGCGGATGACGACGCAACCAAGGTCTATACATTGTCCGATAGTGTCAGGGAGGCCCTGGAAAATAATTGGTCCGTGAAGGCGAAAAAGGAAAAGGTCGAAGAATCCGAATTCGCGAGGAGGCAGGCCAAAGCGGACTTTATGCCGGTATTGAGTACTTCCTATGGGTATACCCGGTTGGATGAAGTGCAAATGTCCTCAGCGCAAACTTTCGGTCCCTTCACGATACCATCAAGAGAATTGAATGAGCAAAATAACTTTCAATGGAAGGGCACCATAACCCAGCCGCTCTTTACGGGGCATGCACTCACAAGCGCCTACGAGCTGTCCAAACTTGGTATTGATCTTTCAATGATTGATCTTGAGCTTGAGAAATTGGATCTGGCCTTAAAGGTTAAGGAAGCCTATTTTAATATACTTGGAGCGGATAAGTCAGTGGAGGTCGCTCAGAGTGCAGTCGAATCGTTGGAGTCTCACCTCAAAGTAGCCAGGAATTTTTATGAGGTAGGAATGATACCCATTAATGATCTATTAAAGGCCGAAGTGGAGCTGGCAAATTCGCAGCACAACCTAATTATAGCCCAGAACGCTTCCAAGCTTTCGAGGGCATCCTTTAATATACTTTTATCAAGGCCGATAGACAGTAAATTTGAGATAGAAGATATCCTCATCTATATTCCGGAAGAAGTCGATTTTGAAGAATATGTTGATAAGGCACTTAAAAGCCGGCCCGAAATAAAAACCCTCGATATAAATATTGTTCAGATTGACCAGCAGATCATATTAGCCAAAAGCAAGTATTATCCCGAGATTGCCTTTACATATAACTATATAAAGGAAGGAGATCAACTTGACGTCTCCGGAAGTGAATTCCATGATTCAAATAGCTGGCAGGCTACAGTGGGTTTATCATGGACACTGTGGAACTGGGGGAAAACAAGGTATTCCGTCCGGCAAAACGAAAGCCGTAAAAGACAGTTGAACCAGACGCGAAAGAATCTGGAAGACGGTATAAGACTCGAAATAAAAAAGGGTATCCTGGACCTGCAGGTAGCGGAAAAGAATATCCCGACTACGAAGAAGGCGATCGAACAGGCGGAAGAAAATCTGAGAGTCAGCGAAGAACGGTATAAGGCACAGGTAACCACATCCACGGAAGTCCTTGATGCTCAGACCTTACTTTCACAGGCAAGGGTAAATTACTATGAAGCCCTTTACAATCATAACCTTGCGAAAGCAAGATTGTTGAGGGCAATTGGGAAATATTGAAAATATTCGTGACCGCTTACCATTATCTTTTTTCCACAAACAACTATACTTTTATCAACAACCGCTATCCCAAGGTAGTCCTATGATACAGATCTTTAGAGTCTCAAAGAGCTTCGGTATCAATATGGCGTTAGAGGATATCGGCCTGAGAATAAGAAAAGGAGAATTTATTTTTGTTACAGGACCGAGCGGCGCGGGCAAGACAACCCTCCTCAGGCTGATATTCGGCGCAGAGTCTCCCACAAGCGGTCAGATATTGATTGATGGAATTAACTTAACCCGCATTACTAGGCCCAAACTGGACATGTTACGTAGAAAGATAGGTTTCGTATTCCAGGATTTTAAGCTATTGAACAATAAAACCGTCGAACAAAATGTGGCACTCGCCCTGGAAGTTGCAGGTGAGCGCCCCGGAATTATTCGAAAAAAAACTCATCAAGCCCTCAGAGCCGTCGGTCTTACAAAAAAAGAGAAGGCCTTTCCGCTTCAACTCTCAGGTGGTGAGCAACAGAGAGTCGCCATTGCGAGAGCTATTATCAACGATCCTCTCATACTCATTGCAGATGAGCCAACCGGAAATTTGGATCCCGATATTACCCGTGAGATCATGGTGCTCTTTCGAAGCATCAATCTCAGGGGGACTACCGTGGTCATTGCCACGCATAGCAGGGAGCTCCTGAAAGATACCGGCCAGCGAATTGTAATTCTAAATAAAGGAAGGATAGTTAAAGAGATACAAGGATGAAATTGCGAACCTGGGTCTATTTTATTAAAGCCGCATTATCGAACATTTTGAATGAACGGTTGATTCACATGATAAGCATAGGAACAATAACCATATCCATGCTTCTTTTCGGGTCCTTTCTTCTTTTATACGTTAATCTCAACTCATGGATACAGGGATTGGGAGAATCCCTCTCCATGTCCGTATATCTGGAAGATGGAATTAGTGAAAAGACAAAACAGGATATTAAATTCGCAATAGAGAATCTTAAGGGGGCCTATCTAAAGGAATTCATATCAAAAAAACAGGCAATAATCTATTTAAAAAAGAGATTAGGTGAACAGGCGGGTCTCCTGAATGGATTGAACGAGAACCCCCTCCCGGCATCCTTTGAGGTAGTTTTCAAGGATTTAAAAGACTATAAAATGAATCCTCAAAAAATAAAAAACGATTTAGAAAGGTTGGATGGCGTGGATGAGGTCCAGTATAGCGAGCAGTGGTTGGAACGGTTTGAAGGTTTTATATACGTATTCAAGGTCGTGGGACTCATTATCGGAAGTTTTCTCTGCATCGCTGTCCTATTTATAACTACAAATACGATAAAACTGACAATCTATTCACGGCGAGAGGAGATCGAGATATATAAGCTTGTAGGTGCCACCGATTGGTTTGTAAGGATCCCTTTTCTGATTGAAGGGGCTATTCAAGGGATATTCAGTGGTCTGGTCGCTTTTTTCATCCTTTTTTTAGTTTATTCACTCTTTTCCTTAAAAACCATTCATCTATTTGGGCTTCCTGTTCTCGATATTACCTTTCTATCTATGGAAAACGTATTATCCATTATTTTGCTGAGTTTCGTCTTGGGAATCATCGGTGGTTTCATTGCCATAGGGCGGTTCTTCAAAACATAAAAACAATATTACTTACATCACGGATTCATTCTCGTTCATCATTAACCCGGCCCTTTCTTGTTTCAGAGGGGATTCGTTCACGATGAAAAAAATGGACATGGGCATGAAATTTATCTCTGCTTTCACCGTTATAGTATTGTATATGTCCCTATCCTTTTCCATTCCGGTAAAGATTTCTCTTGGGGCCGATCTCTCAGATTCAGAGATAAAAAAAAGTCAGATGAAACAGATCGAAACCGATCTGTCCAGAGAAAAGGAACAATTTTTAAAGTTCGATTTAAAGGAAAAAGGTCTTTTGGATCAGCTATCCGATATGGAAAAGGATATTACAGAGAAAAGGAGTATATTAAAGAAATTAAGCGAGAGGATACATCATGGCAAACAGGAGTTGCAGGAGAGACAGGAGAAGTTGAACAGTTTGGAAAACTCGTTAACGGAGTTGGAGAATTTGATAAATAAAAGACTCGCTGCATTATATAAAAATGCTAAAAGGGGAACCCTGCGGCTAATAGCAAATTCAGAGGGTCTTGACCAGCTCAATCATATGATGAAATATTTAAGAGTTATCCTTGATGTGGACCGGAAGACAATGAAAAAGATGGCAGAGGAACAGAGAAATTATGCCGAGGAGCTATTAACAGTGAAATCACAAATAGCCGCCATAGCCGATCTTAAAAAATCTGAAGACAGGCAATTGTCCTCTTTAAAGAGTGATCTTGATAAAAAGGTTATCCTTCTGTCGAAAATACATGAAGAGAAAGAGTTTTATGAGACTGCGGTAAAGGAGCTACAAACCGCGGCTTTGAATTTAAAAGATACTATCATTCGTCTTGAGAAGGGACACCAAAAGATAAAACCATTACCTACCGGTTTCGCAGAGTCAAGGGGGAACTTACCGCTTCCCTTTGACGGAAAGATTGTGAGAGACGCGAACCGAATAGGAGAACGGACATTTAGCAGTCAGAAAGGTATTTATATACGCGGGAAGTTTGGAAGCGAGGTAAAGGCTGTATTTCCAGGAAGGGTGGATTTTTCGGGTCGGCTAAAGGGATATGGGCAGGTCGTCGTAATCAATCACGGTTCTCGATTTTTTACCATTTCGGCCTACCTGCTCCAGAGGACAAAGGCAGAGGGTGAAATGGTTTCGAAGGGAGAAGTAATAGGTCAGGTCGGAGAGACCGGCCTGTTGACCGGTCCGGCTCTTTACTTTGAGATAAGGAAGGGAGAGAAAAACTTAGATCCTTTGAAGTGGTTAAAAGTTCATTGACCTTTTTCAATGTGGTGGAGTAAAATGGGAAATCCTATGACCGGGAAATAAAATGATACAGGAATGAATTAATAATTTTTCACAGGAGTTTTGAAATGGCTTGTTCCAAAAAGAGATTATACATGAACATCCTGATTATCTCACTTATCATAATTGGAATGTTATTCTTAAACGGAAATTCTGATAACGTCAAGGCGGATACCAGCGATGTATACAAGAATCTTGAAATATTTGCCGAGGTGCTCAGACAGATTGAGGATAATTATGTTGAGCCTCAGGATACCCAAAAGCTTATTTATGGTGCCATAAAAGGGATGGTCCAAAGTCTTGATCCTCATTCTTCATTCATGACGAAAGAGGAACATCAGGACCTGTTAATTGAAACCAAGGGTAGTTTTTCAGGCATAGGAATTGAAATAACCATTAAAGATAATATCCTTACAGTTGTTTCACCAGTTGAGGATACTCCTGCCTACAAGGCGGGTTTAAAATCAGGGGACAGAATTATCCGGATCGATGATAAATCCACAAGAGATATGACCCTAATGGATGCGGTTAAACTGATAAGAGGGAAAAAAGGAACGAAAGTCAAATTGACTATAAACCGCGAGGGTATTGACAAGCCATTAAGTTTCAATATCACCCGGGATGTGATTCCTTTAAAAAGTGTAAAAAGCTATATGCTTGATGATGATATCGGATATGTCCGAATTTCAACTTTTCAGGGCAATACGTCCGATGAGTTGGTTACTCATCTTGATGAGCTTGAATTAGGACAGAAAGTGAAAGGCTTGATACTGGATCTCAGGAATAATCCGGGAGGATTATTGACGCAGGCAATAGCAGTATCGGACGTTTTTCTTGATTCGGGATTAATCGTGAGCACGAAAGGCCGGAACAAGGATCAGAACATAGAAGAATCCGCTAAAAAGGACGGAACGGAAAGAGATTATCCCATCATTGTACTGGTTAACGGTGGTAGCGCCAGCGCCGCAGAGATTGTCGCGGGAGCTTTACAGGATAATAAAAGGGCATTAATCCTGGGAACGAGGACCTTTGGGAAGGGATCTGTACAGACCATACTCCCATTATCGGACGGATCCGGTCTGCGTTTGACCACGGCGAGGTATTATACTCCGAGTGGGCGATCTATTCAATTAAGCGGTATATCGCCGGACATAGAGTTGGAGTATGTACCCCGGGAGGAAAAGAAAGAGAAAGAACCTCCCCACTTTATGAGGGAAGAGGATCTTGAAGGCCATATGGAAAATGAGGAGTATCAGATCAAAGATGAAGAGGAAAAGGAAGATCAAGGTGATAGGGAGTCAAGGTTCAGGGCGATTCTTGACAGAGACAATCAGGTTCAGCAAGCCATACAGATCCTTAAATCCTGGAATGTGATTGCCCGGATGAAGACCGAAAATTGAAATAAATATTAAA
>CAYTUL010000104.1:0-9989 GCA_964441135.1 uncultured Desulfobacteraceae bacterium
TCCGGCACTGCATCGCCTGCAATCAGGGATGCATCGGCCGCATGGGTCTCGGTTACAGGTTGGGATGTGTACAGAACCCGGCCGTGGGAGAGGAAAAAGTCCTGGGAATGGGCACCCTCAAACCCTGCGACCGGCCGAAAAGGGTGGTGGTCGTCGGCGCGGGTCCGGCGGGGCTTGAAGTCGCGAGGACGGCCGCCCTCCGCAAGCACCGGGTCATCCTCTTCGAGAAAGACGAGGAAGTGGGCGGCCAGAACATCATCGCGGGAAAGGCCGCGGGCAGGCAGGAGATCACGGGCGTGACCCGGTGGCTCCTCAGCCAGGTGAACAAACTGGATATCGACCTGAGGCTGGGAACGGAGGCCGGCCTCGAAACGGTCCTTGCTGAGGAACCGGATGCCGTGGTGGTGGCCACGGGTTCGGTGCCGAAGGAGAGGCCCTTTCCCGGGGAGTACGGCCCCCCGGCGGTGGTAAACACCCGTCAGATCCTGAACAGGGAGGCGGAGGCAGGCCCAAAGGTCCTTCTCATCGACCTGGACGGCCATCACCAGGCCACGGGCACGACCGAGTATCTGGCGGATCAGGGGAGGAGCGTGCATATCATCACCTCCTCCCTCTTTGTGGGGGGCAACTTAGGTCCCCTCCAGGACCTTTACCTGACAAGGCAGCGGCTGGCCAGGAAGGGGGTCACCTTCACCCCGGATATCGCGGTTCTGGAGATTCAGGGGACCCTGGTGAAGGGCCTTCACGTCTATTCCAATGAAATGATTGATTTTGAGGGCTATGACACGATCGTCCTGGCCGCGGGGAATGTCTCCCTGGAAGGGCTCTACTTTGATCTCAAGGGGAAAGTCAAGGAGCTCTACCGCGTGGGAGATTGTGTGGCCCCGAGGAAGACAGACATGGCGATTATCGAAGCACACCGGGTGGGGAGGGCGCTTTGAGATCCGATGGGAAAGAGATCTGGGTATTCGCCCAATCGCAGGACGGGGATCTTGAAGGATGGACCCCCGGTCTCATCGCGGAGGCACGACGCCTTCTTTCCGGAATGAACGGTCAGGGGTTCGTCAGCGTCGTGGCCCTGGGATCGGGCCTGGCCCCCGTACTGAGGCCCCTGGGTGGGTTCGGCGCGGACCGGGTGATCTACGTCGAAGATGAATCTCTTATCCGCTACCAGGGGGAGCTCTTCGCGGAAGTCCTGTTTCAGACAGTCATAAAATATGCCCCCTCCTGCATCCTCATGGCCCAGAGCCCTGAAACGGCCGATCTCTGCGCCAGGCTCGCGGCCCGAATGGAAACCGCCCTGGTCACCCGGGCCGTGGATTTCAGGATGGACGGGGAGGGAAAGGGGGTGGCGGTCAGGCCCGTGGCGAACGGGTACCTTTTCGAGGAACTCCATATGGAACACCGGGATTGTCCGATCGTGAGTTTCCTTCCTTCCGTGTTGTATGATCCGGAGACCCAGGAATCCCGGGAGGCCGAAATCCTCTATGAACCCGCGGACATTGCGTCTTTTGATTTGAAGACCAGGGTGATCGAGGTCGTGGAGGCGGATCCCGGGGAATTGGATATCGAGGAGGCCGATATCGTGGTGGCCGGAGGCCGCGGGGCCGGGAAGGGAGAGGATTTTCACATCATACATGAATTGGCCGGCGCCTTAGGCGGGTCCGTTGGAGGCACGAGGCCGGTAATAGACCAGCAGGACCTTCCCTTTGAACGCCAGATCGGCCAGACGGGAAAAACGGTTGCCCCCCGCCTCCTCTTTGCCTGCGGGATCTCAGGGGCCAATGAATTTACCGCGGGCATGGAAAAATCTCGGCTGGTGGTGGCCGTGAACACGGACCCGAACGCCCGCATCTTTCGTTTCGCGGACTTAGGCGTGATCGGCGATGTGCATGACATTGTGCCCCGGTTGTTAGAAGAACTGGAGAAGAAAAAAGAGGAGTAGACGATATCTCAAAAAAGTCATTTCAGATAAACATCGAACTTCCCTGGATTCCGGGTCAAGCCCGGAATGACAAACAAAAGCTCATTTCAGAATGGGCGTGGGATGTGATTCATGCTACAGAGGTAGATCATGTGTTTCTCTTCAAGGGGATATCTTTTTGAAATTCCACCGGGCAATCCCATGACCGAATATTTGGGGTTTAGGCCTGTGAGCCCATTGTTCGCCTTTATCCTGACTCTGTAAACCCCAAATATTCGGTCATTAGCTTCTAGGCAGGTAGATATCCCTTTGAAGAGAAACACATGATCGGAAGACAACCTGCTGGCATAATTCAACACGACCCGGAGGAGAAACGGCTTTGACAAAACTGAATAAATATCGAACTTCCCTGGATTCCGGGTCAAGCCCGGAATGACAGGCTTTATAAAAAGAAAAACCTTATGCCCGAATCCATGAAAAGACAAATCCTGTTCCATGCCGCTATGCTGTTGTGGCTGCTCCCTTTCAACGCGCGGGCCTATACCATGGAGGAATGCGTGGCCTGTCACGGGGAGGGGAGCAGGGAGAGTACGCTCCATATGTCCTTCGAGGACTTTCAACACTCCGCCCACGGCGGCGAACTGGTCTGTGAAGACTGCCATACCGGCGTCATGGACGCGAGTCATGAAAAGATCGAGGGATCGGGCGCCGTGGACTGCAATGAGTGCCACGACCAGGAAAACAGGCACGGCCTTTCCGGGGAGCCTGAGGACAGGCCGCAATGCTACTCCTGTCATGGGAAGCACACGATTCTCGGCAGCGAAAATCCGGCCTCTGCCATTTACCGGGATAATCTCCCGGAGACCTGCCGCGGATGTCATCCCGTGGAATGCGGGGCGACCGGTTATCTTGCGTGGCTCCCTTCCCTGCAAATCCGGTCCCATAAAAAACAGGACTTCAGCCGGGACTACGGGAAGGACAACTGTGTCGGATGTCATCAGGGCCCGGCCGCCCATGGAGAGGAAGAGGCCCTGGACGAGCAGGATTGTCAAAGATGCCATTTGAATCCGGAGGAAAAGGTCGCGGTCATGGGGACGATCCATCCGGAGTCGGATTTCGGGAAGCAGCCGGTCGTCTTCATCTCCGGGATCCTCTACCAGGCATTGATCCTCATGCTTCTGTGGGGGCTGTACCGGTTTATTTCCGGGAGAGGGTCCGGAAAACCGGGAAAGAGGGGTGGATAGACTCTTGTTGACGACGCTTGATATCTTCTTCATCGTGATCGCCTTGATGGTTCTGGTAAAGGGCCTTTCCGGGCGAAGGTCCGCCTGGCGGGCTGGACGTAAGGAGAATCGCACCGGGGACTGGTCCGGGTTTTTCCAATACCTGCTGGGTGAAGGGGAGATTTTGAGGAATCGGAAGAACGGGATCTCCCATCTCATTTTGTTCTGGGGTCTTCTTGTCCCCCTTATCGTAATCATCCTGGCCCAGTTCCCATTTCACCTCCCTCCCCTTCCGGCCCGGCTCCTGTCCCTGTTAGAGGACATCCTGGGAATCGGACTCCTGGCAGGAATCCTGTATTTCCTGGTAAAGAGGATCCGGTCCACGGATACGCGGGGCCCCAAGAGATCCCTGCTGCCCCTAAGCATTCTGCTCCTTATCCTGATCACGGGTTTTTTAGCGGAAGGCGCGCGTCTGAGCATAACCGAACCGGATCAGGTCTGGCCGTCCCCTTTCGGGTGGCTTCTGTCCCGGGCTTTGCCCGCCTCTCCCCGGTTCATGCAGGGGATGATTCGCGCCCACTTCCTTGCCGTGCTCTTTCTGATAGCAATCGTGCCTTTTACTTTCTTTCGACATCTGATCCTTTCTCCCGTGAATGTCTTTTTCCGGAGAAGGAATGCCCCGGGCGAACTGAAGAGACTTCCCCTGGATCAGGGAGTGACCGGGGCGGAGAACTGCGAGGATTTTTCATGGAAACAGCTACTGGATGCCGAGGCCTGTGTCTCCTGCGGGCGGTGTGAGGAGAACTGCCCGGCCTTTATATCGGGAAAACCCCTCTCCCCCCGGAAGGTCATGCAGGATATCCTTTCGCAGATGGAGACCCGCTCCCCGTTGCCCCTTCTGAATTCCGGGATCACCCGGGACGAGATCTGGTCCTGTACGGCATGCATGGCCTGTATAGAACACTGCCCGGTCTTTATCGAGCCCATGGACAAGGTTATCGACATAAGAAGATTCGAGACAATGGGGAAGGGCCTGCCGCCCCTGGAGACTCGTTCCCTGATCCGGAATCTTGAACTGTTCGGCGATGTCCAGGGTATGGGAAGGGCACACCGGAGGGATTGGGCCTTTAATCGGGATGTGCCCCTCTTTCACGGGGAAGGACCGGATCCGGAAATCCTGCTCTGGGTGGGGTGTTCGGGCGCCTTTCATCCAAGATACCTTGAGGTGACAAGGGCTATGGTGAAAATCCTGAAGGCGGCGGGGATTCCTTTCGGTATTTTAGGCAAGGATGAACTATGTTGTGGAGATCCTGTCAGGCGGATAGGCGAAGAGGCCCTGTTTTTAGAGCTTGCGCAAAAGAACATCGAGCACTTTAAAAAGTATAAGGTACAGAAGATCGTCACCCTCTGTCCTCACTGTTATAACACCCTCCGGAACGAATATCCCCACTTGGAGCAAGAGGGGCGGGCGGGTGAAAAAATGAGCCTGAATGTGGTTCATGCCGTGGAGTATGTGATGGATCTGATCGAGAGAAAGGGTATCCATCCAAGATATCCGGTAGATAAAACCATAACGTTTCATGATCCCTGCTATCTGGGCCGCGGCAACCGGGTGTATGAGCCGCCAAGGAGGATAATCGAATCCCTCCCGGGTGCCCGGCTCATCGAGTTGAAACGCCGTCGCGAAAATGGATTCTGCTGCGGCGGCGGGGGAGGCGGCATGTGGATTCATGAACACCTGGGACGTCGCATAAATGCGATCCGGGCGGAAGAGGTAGCGGAAAGCCGGGCGGAGCTCTTGGGCACGGCATGCCCCTATTGTCTGACCATGCTGGACGATGGCCTAAAGTCCCTCGAGATGGAAAGGCCGGCGGAGGTCCGGGATATTATCGAACTTGTAGCTTCATCCATCGGATAGAGCATGAAAATCATCGTGTGTGTAAAACAGATATGCATGACCTACGCAAGGACCGGAATGGACCCGGACCTGCATTATCTGGCCCCGGAGGATCAGATTCACCGGGTCAATCCCTATGATGAGGCCGCGCTGGAGGCCGCCCTAAGGATCAAGGACCGGAAGGACAGGGTGGAGATCACCCTCCTCACCCTGGGTCCTGTTACGGCCGAAGGGGAGCTCAGGCGGTGCCTTGCCATGGGGGCCGCCGATCTCTGCCGGATTGATGCGGAAGATGATTTGGATCCCTGGAGTAAATCCCTTCTCCTGGCCCGCTCCATAGAGGACTTAGACGCGGATCTGGTCCTCTGCGGAAAGGAGTCCCTGGACAGACGGGACGGCCAGGTCCCGGCCTTCCTGGCCCGTCATCTCGACATGCCTTTTGTTTCTGCTGCCATGGATCTGACCCTTGAGAAGGAAGACCGGTTGATCGTCCGGAGAAGCGCCGGCAGGGGTGTGCGCGAAAGGATCGAGTGCCCTCTTCCCGCCGTGGTCAGCGTGGATTTCGGAACCCTTGAGCCCCGCCTTCCCGCCTATGAAGACCGGCAAAAGGCCCGTTCCCGGCCGGTCCGGGAATGGACCTTTCCGGGTGAAAAACCATCCGGTAAGATCCGCTCCGCCGGGGTATACCCGCCCCGGCCGCGGCCCAAAAAAGTGCCCGCTCCGGACAGCGGTCTTGCGGCCTTTGATCGGATTGAGCAACTGTTGGCCGGCAGCCGGGTGGAGAAGAAGGGGACGATCCTGCGGGATGATCCCGGAACACAGGTTCATGGGATACTGGATTTTCTCGAGGAACAGGGATTTGTAGGATCGAAAGGATAAGTGAGGTTTCAGGTTTCAGTGTTCAGTGTTCAAAAAAACAGAACGGGGTGTTTAATATCTGGTTTTCCTGACACCCGCCTGCGCGGCCATAGTCGCTACGGCACGGCGAAGGCCCGAAAACTGAAAACTATGATTAAATGATGGATTGTTGCATAGGAAAAGCCTTTGAACTCTGAGTATGAGAGCATGGAATCCTGCAGGGAATTACGGGACCGGATTACCGATGCCGGGTTGAAGCTTCCGGAGAGGTTGACCCTCATGATAACCGGTGGGTGCAACTTGCATTGCCCCCATTGTCTACTGGAGTGTCAGCCCGTCGATCGAACATCACCGGTACAGACCGGGACAATCAAACGGATTATCGCGGAATTCTCCGGATTGGGAGGAAAGGAGATATGTATTACCGGGGGTGAACCCCTGACACACCCGGAATGGTTGGTGATCCTCCGGTTCGCATGCTCACGGCCGGGGTTCAGGGAAGTCTGTATGCAAACGAATGCGGCATGGATGAGTGAGGGTCATATCCATGACCTGTTGTCATTGCCCATGGATAAGCTCATATTACAGGTCAGTCTCGATGGAGCCACTCCCCGCACAAATGATCTGTTACGCGGGAAAGGACAATTTGAGTCAACCATGAAGGCGCTCGGGATGCTCTCGGAGGCGGGGTTCGGACAAAGGATCCGGGTGGCATTTACGGAAATGCGCCACAATTATGATGAACTGGCGGACGCGGTCCTTCTGGTCCATGATCTCGGCCTCCGGGAATTAGTGAGTGGTACGTTAGTCAAGGGTGGAAGGAGTCTCGACCATGATTGGATCGCGCTGCCGCGTGTATCACAAGTCCTGGCACTGATAGACCGGTACCGGAATGATCCGGCTTTTTCTGAAATATACGAGAAGGCAGGGAACATCGCGGCCGTTGAATGGTTCAAGGGCAGGGATTCCTCCTGCGAGCAGGTCTGCACCTGTATCGGCCATCTTTTTACCAACGCGAGCGGAAAGGTATATCCCTGTATCATGTATCTGAACGACGCCCTGGCCACCGGGAACGTGCATGAACGCTGCCTTTCTGCGGTCATAAACGAAGCACTGCCCCGCTGGGCCGAACTTCCCGCGATCAGCCGGCATCGAACCGCCGCCCTTGCGGCCTGTAGGGATTGCCCCGGCCGGCTCCATTGCGCCGGGGGATGTGTGGGGCGGGCCCATGCCGTCCACGGCGATGCCATGTCGGTCGAAGATCGCTGCGAATTAAGACGGGCGGTCTATTCCTTGGGCTAAACGCCGGATAAATCTGTGTTCAGGTTTCGGGCCTCCGCCGCGTCATAGCAGCTACGACCGCGCAGGCGGGTTTCAGGACAACGGGGACGCGGCTCCTACGAACCTGGGGACTTACAGGCCCCAGAGAAGCGAAGCCGGAGGAAAAAAAGGAGAAACCTGGCTGAGGTACCCGATCTCTTTTCAAGGAGATATCTTTTTAAAATTCCACCGGCCGCTCCCATGACCGGATATTCGGGGTTTATGGCTCCAAACCTCTTAAGTATCTGCCTGAACCCGGCAAACCCCGAATATCCGGTCATTACCTACAAGGCAGGTAGATATCTCCTTGAAAAGAGATGGGGTACCGGATCGCGAGTTCCTGGTCAGAGTGGGCGCTGCCCCTGAATATCATTAATAGATTCAGCGTTTGGGTTTCAGTGTTCAGGTTTCAGGGAAAACTAAATACTAAGACACCAAATCCAATATTTTCCTGAACACTGAAACCTGAAACCTATATTCAACAACGTTTCAATATTGAATTAAGGATATGGAAGACAAAAACCGGCTGGTCTATCGGTTACGCGAATCGGTCCGTTATCATGAAGAAGAGAATTCTCTCTACCTGATATTAGGATACCCTTTAAAGGTGATTGTCCTGAATCCGGTATGGCGGCCGGTTTTCCGTCTCCTGAAGGGAGGGGCCTTTGTTCATTTCAGGGAGATCCTGTCCCTGATCGATTCCACGGATTCTCAAAGGATCGAGTCCTTCCTGAACGGATTGGTCAGGAAAGGGTTTTTGACAACCCGGGGGATTTTAAAACTCGATGCCTATCCCTATGTCTCGATGATCATCCCCGTGAGGAACAGGCCGGATGAGATCACAGCCTGTCTCGAGTCCTTAGGCCGGCTTGATTATCCCGCAGAAAGGCTTGAAACAATCGTGGTGGACGATGCCTCCCAGGACCGCACCCCTGAAGTGATCTCCGCGTTTCAGGTTCGGCTTATTTCTTTAAAACAACACAGGCACGCCTCCTTCTGCCGCAATCTCGGGGGCCGGGAGGCAAAGGGAGAGATCCTGGCCTTTGTGGATTCGGACTGCCTGGCGGACCCGTCATGGCTGATGGAACTTGTTCCGGCCTTCGGCGATCCTTTGAACGGGGCCGTGGGAGGCATGGTTGACGCCTGGTTCGAGGATAAGGGCCTGGACCGTTATGAAAAGGTCAAGTCTCCCCTCAATATGGGCGATTGGCCCAGGAGCTCCCGGGAAGGGGACCGTTTTTTTTATATTCCTTCATGCAATTTTCTGACAAGAAAGTCCCTTTTTCTGAAGTTAGAGGGTTTCCGGGAAGATATGCAGGTGGGAGAAGATGTGGACCTGTGCTGGAGGATACAGGACCAGGGCTACCATATTGAATATCGACCCTTAGGCAGAGTGTATCACAGGCACCGGAATAAAATAAAACATTTTTGTTCCCGGCGATTCGATTACGGTACATCGGAGCCTTTCCTGCAGAGGGTTCATCCTGAGAGAGTCAAGACATTTACCTATGCATTACCGGATATCTTTTTCTGGGGATTCCTGTTCATTTCTATCTTCCCGGGATGGACCCTATTGTTTGCACTGGGTGGATTCACGCTTTTGATCGATTCTATGATCAAGTTTGGTAGAATAAGACGAATGAATATTCCGGTCGGATTTGGTAGACTTGTGTTGGCAGAATTTAGAGGCTATATCGCCTTTATCTATCATGCCTGCTCCTTTGTCTCCCGGTATTATCTCTTTTTCATCATTCCTTTTCTCCTGTTCGCGCCGCTATGGTCGGCGATTGGGCTGGGCGCGCATCTGGTAACCACGGCGGTTGAATACGCGATCAAGAAACCCCGGTTGAATCCCCTGTCCTTTCTCTTTTATTTCACCCTGGACCAGGTTTCCTATCAGGCGGGCGTGTGGTGGGGCTGTATTCGAATTCTCTTTTTCGGTCCTGTTAATCCGCGACTCGTCATGGCAGATGGGAAGCCCATAAAATCTTGAGCTGTGAGAAGAAATATAGACCGGTTTCCCCAAGGACTTCATGTTCGAATTAACAAATAAGGAATTGGAAGAAAAGACCTGGAACGTAAGCTGACTGCTTTGGGAAAAGATACGATGGGCAATTCAAACCCCTAATCCCTGACCTTGCTAACCTATGAGCTATAAATTAAGGGCATCCCCCTTTCCATTCGTTTATCAGCCGGATCGCTTCCACTCGATATCCATTTCAATGCCGGTGGATTTGAAGAACTTGTGTACCGGGCACGCGCTCTCTGTAGCCTCTTTTAATTGCCGGATGCGTTCGTCACTCTCCGTTGTTTCCAGCAGTGCGGTAGCTAAAACTTTATTAGATCCGCCTAACCCGGTCATATCAAAGGTCATTCCCTGAAAATCAAAACCCATTTGCTTGGCGATCAATGAGGCCACTCCCGAGGTACAGCCCGCCAGGGCGCCCAGAAGATATTCTCCGGGGCAGGGGGCAATTTCAGATCCGGGCCATCCTACGCTGAATTCATGCTGACGAACCTTGATAATAACTCTGTCTGCTTCTATGACAGACTTTATCCGGCTTCCTTTGGATTCTTCCGACGCACTTTGTATGTTTTTTAATGGAGTATTTTCACTCATGGGTTTCGATCTCCTTTCCTTATGAATGATTCAGAGGTTACAGTTTAATTCAGATACAAAGCAAAAGAAACGTAAAAATCAATGCCTCTCGTCAAGACGCCAAGATCGCAAAGAAATATTCAATTCAATCATATCTCGGCGTCCTCT
>CAYTUL010000105.1:0-9978 GCA_964441135.1 uncultured Desulfobacteraceae bacterium
ACCGGCAAGACGTGCAAGGTCTACGGATCCTTCGGTCTGACCTGTCCTGAAAAGGACACCCCCCCTCCTTGCCCTCAATGGGAAGACATGACCGGGCTGGACCAGATCCTCGGGCCTCGCGTTGTCATCGACGGCCGTCAGGATCGTATGGGCCCTGTCAGCGGCCGAGATTCCCGTGGTTACGCCGGTGCGAGCCTCGATAGATACCGTAAAGGCGGTCTTAAAGGCAGATCTGTTATTCTGAACCATCAGGGGCAGATTCAATCTTTCAACGATCTCTGGAGCCAAGGGAAGGCAGATAAGGCCCCTTCCATATCTGGCCATGAAGTTGATCGCCTCGGGCGTAACCTTTTCCGCGGCCATGGTCAGATCGCCCTCGTTCTCCCTGTCCTCATCATCCACCAGGATGATCATCTTACCCTGTCTCAGGTCTTCCAAGACATCTTCTATCTTTGCTGTGCTCATTTTCTCGAATCACCGAACCCGTAAGTCTCCAACATCTCCCGGTCTATGGAGGAAGATGCCCCCTCTTTTACGGATTTCCTCTCTTTCCTAATGAATTTTTCCACGTATTTTGCTATGAGATCCGTCTCTATGTTTACGGAATCATTTGCTTTTTTTCGGAGAATGGTTGTCATCCTTGCCGTCTCGGGTATAATATTTACCTCAAAGTAAGTATCCTGGCAACGATTAATAGTCAAGCTGATCCCGTCAACCGCGACGGATCCCTTCTCAATAATGTAGCGTGACGAGGCCGCATCGATCCCTATCCTTATATGCCAGGACCCCTTTATCTGTTCTTTCCGGAGTATCTTCCCGACGCAATCCACATGGCCGGATACCATGTGGCCGCCGAGGCGATCTGAAAATCTCAGGGCCCTTTCAAGATTTACTTCGTCACCCTTTTTTAACCGGCCTGTCGTACTTCGGGAAACGGTCTCTCCCGATGCGTACACGCTGAAGGCCCCTTCCCTCATTTCCGTAATGGTAAGACACACACCGTTTACCGAAATACTGTCTCCCAGGGTGCTGTCGGACATGTCAAACAGGGGCATGATGGACAGATTCATATCCCCGCCGCGTAAATCCGCGGCCTTAACCATCCCAAGGCCTTCGATCAATCCTGTAAACATCAATTATTTCCGTTCTTTAATGGAAGCTATCTAATAATCCGGATATCCCCTTATCAGTATATCATCTCCAAAACGTCTCACCTTGATATTCTTGATAACGAGAGATTCATCCATCTGTTCAGGGCCCTTGCCCGAGGCCATGGGGACCCCGTCACTTCCGCCCATAATCTTCGGGGCCTTAAAGATATAAAACTTATCGATCATCCTTTCACGGATCATGGTACCCATAATCGTTGACCCGCCTTCCACCAGAAGAGATGTTACCGGCATGCTTCCGAGTATTTCCATCAATGCCGCGATATCGATCCTGCCATGCCTGGTCGGACAGATAACTGTCGATACTTTATCTCTTTCTATCTCATTTATTAACCTTTTACTGACATTATCGCCTACCGCAATCAATGTCATCGAAGGGGAGTCATGATTGATAACCCTTGCATTATGCGGAATTCTCAGGTGGGTATCAACTATTATTCGAATCGGATCCCTGCCCCGTTTATTTGTAAGCCTTGTTGTCAGCATAGGATCATCCCTGATTATGGTTCCCACGCCGACCATGAGTCCATCCACCCTGTCTCTCAGACGATGGACGAACCGGCGGGACCTTTCATTGGTTATCCACTTGGAATGACCCGTGGATGTGGCTGTCCAGCCGTCCATGGTCAGGGCGGATTTCGCGATGACGAAGGGATTTCCCGTGGTGACCGATTTTAGATATACCTCGTTTAGTTTCGCGCATTCGGATTCCAGTACCCCCGACTCGACCTCAATGCCTCGTTTTTTCAGAAATTCAGATCCTCCACCGGAAACCGTCGGATTCGGGTCCAACATGCCTATGATTACCCTTTTCAGGCCGCTTCTTAATATGGCTTCTGTACAGGGGGGGGTCCTGCCATGGTGATTGCAGGGCTCGAGCGTCACATACATGGAATCCCCTGCCGTGACTCTTCCCTTCATCTTCTCCAGGGCCTCAACTTCCGCGTGATTATGTCCCGCCTTCCTGTGATAACCCGAAGCGACGACACGCCCCTTTCTAACGATTACCGCCCCGACCATGGGATTTGGTGAAGTCCGCCCTAACCCCCTTTTCGCGAGACGAAGGGCTTCCTTCATGAATTTTTCTTCTTTCTCGATCCAGGCCATATGACCAATCCACATCCATCCGGTTATTCTCCCCCTTTTCAATGGGGCGGAGGCGCTTGCGCGGGAATAGACTTCACAGGATCATGTCATTACAGGCAGAGCCGATAGCTGATTGATGGGTGTTGAAAGGGGATTTTATAAGGCGACCGGGAAAAGCTATTCCTCATTTTCTCTTCTGGATTTGAGAATATCTTCGAGTTCTGCCATGAATTCTTTTATATCCTTGAATTGTCTATAAACGGAAGCAAACCGGACATAGGCCACCTCATCCCAATCCTTGAGATTTGTGATGACCATCTCCCCGACCTCTTTACTTTCAATCTCCTTCTTTCCGAGCTCTTGAAAATAGACCTCAAGGGAGTCAACAAACTCTTCGATTTTTGTTACGCTTACAGGCCTCTTCTGACATGATTTCTTTATACCGCTGATGATCTTGTCACGGTTGAAGGTCTCGCGCCTTCCATCCTTTTTGATGACCATGGGAAGAATTTCTTCCAGTCTTTCATATGTGGTGAAACGCCTGCTGCAGTCCATACATTCTCTTCTTCTTCTTATGGTCCTTCCATCCTTGCTCAGTCGGGAATCGATAACCTTATTATCAATCTGTCCGCAGTAAGGACATTTCATAGACGTAACCTCTCAAGAATCAGGCCGGCTTCGGCGGCCATCTGGTCGGATAAGGGATCATCATAACCGTTTTCATAGTAAACTTTAACAATACCCGCGTTGATTATCATCTTGGTACATATCACACAGGGTTTATTTGTACAATAGAGAATCGATCCCCTGATGGGAATGCCGTGATAAGCGGCCTGGATGATAAGATTCTGCTCCGCGTGAAGGCCCCGGCACAGCTCATGCCGTTCTCCCGAAGGAATGGAAGAGTCCTCTCTCAGGCACCCCACCTCTTCACAATGTTTTAGGCCGGAAGGAGCTCCGTTATACCCCGTTGCGAGGATTCTTTTGTCTTTGACCAGAATGGCGCCAACCTTCCGCCTCAGGCAGGTGGATCTGTTGGCTACCAGACTGGTTATTGCCATGAAGTACTCAGGCCAGGAAGGTCTCGGCATTCAGCTCATCCATCTAAATCGATAAAATCATATATGGGAAACCTGTTACAGAGTTCGACCACCGTTGCTTGCGTATCCTTCAGGATTCTCTCATCATCCGGCCTGGCAAGCACCTTTCCGATCAGGTCTCCTATAACCTTCATTTCCGGCTCTTTCATTCCCCTCGTGGTCAGGGCCGGTGTCCCAAGTCTCAGACCGCTGGCTACACTGGGATTTCTCTTATCAAAGGGAATTGTGTTTTTATTGGCATATATCCCGGCCTTTCCCAACGCCGTCTGTGCCTCTAATCCGGTTAAATCCTTTGATGTCAGATCGATCAGGATCAGGTGATTATCCGTTCCTCCCGAAACCAGATCGAATCCGGTATCTATGAGCTCTTTTGCCAGGGCCTTTGCATTGGTAATGACCTGTTTCTGATATTCCCTGAATTCGGGCCTCAGGGCTTCGGTAAAACACACCGCCTTGGCGGCAATGATATGCATGAGGGGCCCGCCCTGGATGCCTGGAAATATTCCCTTGTCCAGGATCCTGCCATATTTATCCTGCGATAATATCAGGCCGCCCCTTGGTCCTCTCATGGTCTTATGGGTCGTGGATGTGACGAAATCCGCCACACCAACCGGGGTGGGATGCAGATCGGCGGCGATCAGGCCGGAGATATGTGCGATGTCGGCCATGAGATAAGCACCGGTCTCACTCGCGATCTCCTTAAGCCTCTTGAAATCGATCACCCTTGGATAGGCGCTGGCTCCAGAAACAATCAATTTGGGTCTTTTTTCCCTGGCTAAGTCATACAACTGATCATAGTCTATAGTCTGGTCTGTGGAATTCAGCCCGTAGAAGAAGGCCGTGAAAAGCTTTCCCGAAAAGCTCGCCCGGCTGCCGTGTGTGAGATGACCGCCGTGGGTAAGATTCATACCCAATATGGTATCTCCGGGCTTTAAAAAAGAAAAATAGATAGCCATATTGGCCTGTGAACCGGAGTGGGGCTGAACATTCACATATTCGGCCCGGAACAATTTTTTGGCCCGTTCAACGGCGAGATTTTCCACGATATCCACATATTCACAACCTCCATAGTACCTTTTGTCCGGATAGCCTTCTGCGTATTTATTGGTCATTACGTTGGCCTGGGCCTCGAGAACAGCCCTGGAAGCGTAATTCTCCGAGGCTATCATTACGAGGCTGTTTTTCTCCCGGTCGATCTCCTTCTGAACCGCGGCCGCCACTTCAGGGTCAACAAATTTCAAACCTTTATCATTCAAAGCATCCTCCTTCGCCTCTCAACAATCAATCAGATCAAGCCTTCGTTTGTGCCGGCCGCCGTCGAATTCGGTCTCAATGAACGCTCTCAGCATCTCAAAAGCGAGTCCCGGACCGATAACCCTGCCCCCCATTACAAGAATATTCGCGTTATTGTGCTGCCTGCATAACCGGGCCAGGTAAAGGTTATGACAGAGCGCGGCCCGGATGCCCTTAAAGCGATTCGCGACGATGGACATGCCTATCCCTGATCCGCAGATGAGGACTCCCCTGTCATATTCTCCATTCGCCACGGCCTGGGCCACTTTTTTGGCGATGTCCGGATAATCCGAGGATTCCCGGTTGTGGACCCCGGCATCCATTACCCGGCATCCCATATCTTTTTCCAGAAAAGGCCTGCATTCTTCTTTCATATCATAACCGGCATGGTCTGAACCAATCATTATATTCATAGGTGCTCCTTAAACGCTATGGGTGAAATTTAGGTTCCGGGTTTCAGGAAAACCAAATACCAAACACCGAAACTTATGTTGTTCCTGAAGCCTGAACACTGAAACCTACGTTGTTCCTGAAACCTGAAACCCGAAACCTGTATTCCATGTATTCAATGATGGTTCGTTCCAACGGCAAAGCCTTTGTACTTTGACCATGCTCAGAGAGCATGGATTTATAGGTTGAATTCAATAGACGCCAGGCACCGGGTTTGGGTCCTCAGGGCTCAAAGGCCTTAAAAAGAAGAGATGCGTTTGTACCGCCAAAGCCGAATGAATTGGACATGGCGGTTTTCACATCGGCCTTTCTCGCCTCGTTAGGCACATAGTCAAGATCGCACTCGGGGTCCGGGGTATCATAATTAATGGTCGGTGGAATGATACCTCGCTTAATCGTCAAAACGGAATAGATGGCCTCGATACCGCCCGTTCCCCCAAGGAGGTGGCCGGTCATGGATTTGGTTGAACTGATGGCCAGTTTATAGGCATGTTCCTGGAAAAGGGCCTTGACGGCCCGGGTCTCTGAAAGGTCGTTTAACTGTGTCGATGTACCGTGAGCATTAATATAATCCACGTCTTCCGGCTTTATGCCCGCAGTCTCAAGGGCCATGGACATGCAGCTAATAGCCCCGTCACCCTCGGGATCAGGAGCTGAAATGTGGTAGGCGTCGCTGGATAGACCATATCCTATAACTTCCGCATATATATCCACTCCCCTTTCCAAGGCCTGATTCATCTCCTCGAGGATCAGAATCCCGGCCCCTTCACCCATGATAAAGCCGTCCCGGTCCCTGTCAAAGGGGCGTGAGGCCTTTTCCGGTTCATTATTTCGAGTGGACAGCGCCCGCATGGAACAAAAACCGCCGAGGGCAAGGGGTGTTATTACCGCCTCCGACCCCCCGGTGATCATGGCGTCTGCAAATCCTTCCTGAATAAGCCTGAAGGCCTCTCCAATGGAATGGCAACTGGCCGCGCAGGCCGTTTCTATGGAAATATTGGGCCCCCTCGCTCCAAACTCGATGGCGATCTGCCCCGGTAGCATATTGGCAATAATGCCGGGGATAAAAAATGGGCTGACACGCCTCGGACCCTTTTCGAGGAGTATTTTATGAAAGTCTTCAATCATTGCCAGACCCCCTAATCCAGATCCGGTAATGCAGCCGACCCGTTTGCTGTTCCGGGCATCGATCTTGAGACCCGAGTTCTCCATGGCCATTCTCGCCGATGCAAGCCCGTAATGGATGAAGATGTCAAATCTCCTCACCTGTTGTTTATCCAAAAAATCTTCGGACCTGAATCCCTTTACTTCACCGGCGATCCGGGATGCAAAATCAGATGTGTCAAATTTGGTTATGGGACCAATACCGGATTTACCGGCGCATGCCGTATCCCAGTTTTCTTCAACACCAACGCCAATGGGAGTGACCATTCCCAGCCCGGTGACCACCACTCTCCTTTTCATATTTACGACTCCGTTTTCAGGGGGATTTAGAACTTCAATTATTACCTATCCCTGGGACTCTAAAGCCTTATTGATATAGTCGATGGCATCCTGCACCGTGGCTATCTTTTCCGCGTCTTCATCGGGTATAGAGATTTCAAATTCCTCTTCCATCGCCATGATGAGCTCCACCTGGTCAAGGGAATCGGCGCCCAGGTCATCCACGAAAGAAGCCGTCGGAACCACATCTTCTTCTGAAACATCCAATTGCTCGACAATAATTTTTTTAATCTTTTTTTCAACTTCGGACATGAAACAATTCCTCCTTGTGTTATTCGATTTTACATATACATTCCGCCATTTACGTGGATAATCTGTCCCGTAATATATCCTGCGGCCCTGGAACATAGCCAGTAAACGGCCTCGGCAACATCTTCTGGCCTGCCCAACCGGCCGAGGGGGATCTTTTGAAGGTGCGTTTCCTTGATATTGTCCGGAAGCACGGCCGTCATATCGGTTTCAATGAATCCCGGCGCAACGGCATTGACCGTGACGCCCCTTGAGGCCACTTCCCGTGCTATAGTCTTGGTAAATCCCATTATTCCCGCCTTTGCCGCGGCGTAGTTGGCCTGTCCGGGATTCCCGACCTGCCCGGCCACCGAAGAGATATTGACGATGGCCCCTTCCCTCTGCTTTATCATGTACCTGATGACCGCCTGGGTACAATTGAACACGCTCTTGAGGTTCACCTTCAGTACCGTATCCCATTCATTCTCGGACATCCTCATCAAAAGGGCGTCTCTTGTAATCCCCGCGTTGTTTATCAGGACATCCACCCTTTTGAATCGTGATGTGATATCCTTAAAAAGGCTGTCCACATCCGTTTTGGAAGAGACATCGACTTTGTGACTCTCGGCCTCGATTTCCTTCGCCTTGAGAATACCGATGGTCTCATCGGCGGCGGATTCGTCAGGATCATAGTGAATAATAATGATCTTTGCCTTCTCTTCCGCGAACCTTAAGGCCGTGGCTCTCCCTATACCCTTTGAACCACCGGTGATTACAACCACTCGTCCTGAATTTTCCATATCTCCCCGTTTATTGAGAGGCCGGGTCCCCCGTATCCGGTCTCTGTTCCCGCTATCCAGTCATGCCTTAAGCGCCTCTATTTCAAGAGACAACCTTTCCTGGACACGATTCTCCACATAATCCACGGCCAGTCTGATAGCGTTTTTTATGGCCCTGGCTGAAGAACTTCCATGGCAGACAACTCCCACCCCTTTAATCCCGAGGATGGGTGCCCCCCCGTATTCCGCGTAATCCAGGGTATCCTCAATTTTTCTGAAGAACCTGCCCCCGAAATAGAAAATCAGCTTCCCCAAAGGGGAGTTCATCATATCTTTTCTTAGCATCGAGGTAACCGCCTCCGCCATTCCCTCGGACAGTTTCAGTACAATGTTCCCGACAAAACCATCACAAACAATGATCTGAACATTTCCCGAAAAGATATCACGGCCTTCTACATTGCCCACGAAATTCAGGGGGCCGTCCCGCAAGAGATCATAGGCCAATCTCACCTGTTCGTTGCCCTTTCCAGCCTCCTGGCCTATACTCAGCAGGCCCACCTTAGGCTCTTCCAGACCAAGGCAGGATTTAGCAAAGGCGTTCGCCATGATACCAAAATGGAACATGTGAACAGGCCGGCAATCAACATTACCGCCCACGTCAATCAGGATAACCCGGCCATTATCCCCGGGAATGACACAGGCTATGCCGGGTCTCTCAACACCCGTAAGCTTGCCCAACGTCAGTATTCCGGCAGCGATTGTCGCCCCGGAGTTGCCGGCGCTTACCACGGCATCCACTTTTCCATTTCTAAGCAGGTTAAAGGCCACCCTTATGGATGAATCCTTTTTCCCGCGGACGGCCTTCAGAGGGGATTCATCCATTAATACCGCTTCGTTACAATGATGGACCCGTATTCTTTCTCTTTTCCTGTCACGGCTCAACGCCGCTGAAACGGCTTCGGAGTCCCCCACAAGTGTGATATCAATGCCTAATTCATCACAGGCCTGAATAGCACCCTGAACAACCACTTTCGGAGCGTCATCTCCGCCCATGGCATCCACGGCAATATTCATATTAACTCTCTTCCTTCTTTTCTATAATGGTCTTTCCCCTGTATACACCGCAGTGGGGGCAGACATGATGGGGTAATACGGGCTCATGGCACTGGGGGCAGGTGGATACGTTTGGCATTTTAATATGATCATGGGATCGCCTCATATCCCTCTTTGATTTTGATTTTCTCTTTTTTGGTACCGCCATTCTTCTCCTCTGCTCTCCTTCTATTTATATATTTCAATTTTGAAAAAACCGGACGACCGCTTCCCTTTTCACACGTACACTCTTTGGAGTTCAGATTAATCCCGCATACCGGGCATAGCCCTGAACAGTCTTCCCTGCAAAGGGACTTGATGGGTAAGGAAAGGAAGATCTGTTCCCTTATAATCCCATCAAGATCAATCTCTTCCCCTTTTATAAAACCGACCTCCATATCCTCTTCTAACAGCTCAATTTCTGATTCCCGCATCTCCGGAGGCGGTTTGATCATCACAACCCTGAAGTCGGTCTTTACTTCTTTATGATATCTCTCAAGGCATCTGTCACAGGATATTTGAAGTATACCTTCCAGAAACCCTTCCAGGACATATTTGTCACGGACCCTGTAAACTTTAATACGGACCTTCAAAGGGGTATGGATTCCCAATACCTGACCCTCATCCCCTGCACGGGAATCCCACCAATCCCCTGACAGATGGAATTGATAGGTCCTGGAGCCTTCCCGGGGTATAGCTTTAAGGTCAATAATCATTGAATAAACACCTTAAATAAAGAAATATCAATACTATACTATTGCAAAAGAAAAATAAACTTTGCAGTATATAGTACATCCCCGGTTTGTCAAGAAAATAAAAGGAATAGTGTAAACAGGCAGTTATCTAATATTGTGCCACAGAAGTCCCTCCATAAATCGAAGATTTCATGATAAGAATTCGGTTGCCGGCGTGCCCGCCGGCCTTGCTCGGGGCCCTGAGCGACTCGTCATGAACCGGTCGACATGTCTCACCACCGAAGAGCGCATAATGCCTTGACGGTGGACCAGGGCTCGAATCCTTTTGACAACCCGGCGGTATTTCTCCTATATTGTGCCCCTCATCAACCGGTAAAAGGCAAACACGCCGGCCCCGATAGAAAGGTAACAAGGGGATGACCATTCTGCCATACATTCGGCGGTCCATATCTTATGTCTCAACATGAAACAAAGGGGAGGTTTAAAATCTTTTACGGCTGGTACGTATTGGCGGCCTCCTTTATTATTTTGCTGCTGAGTTCCGGGGCCCGGTTTATTATCGGCGTATTGTTCAAACCAATGA
>CAYTUL010000106.1:0-9957 GCA_964441135.1 uncultured Desulfobacteraceae bacterium
AGCTGATCCCTGCCCTTTCAAGTTCTATCCGGAAATCTCATTTGTGGATGCACACCATGTAACTTTTTGAGCAGGAATCGTGCCAAAGTGTGGGGGGTTGGAAATTTATATCTTTGAGGGGAGACTTATAGAGATGGAGGAGTGGGGTAGTAGAGTCATGGAAAAAAGGGGAAATGGATATATGCCGTTTTAGGCAATGTTGAATGAAACCCGATCGCTCAGGGCATTACGCCATATTTTTTTAGCTTCTTGTGCAGGGTTTTTCTGGTAATACCGAGCCGCCTTGCCGCCTCGCTCTTGTTACCGCCGGAAGATGCGAGGGTATTCAGTATCGTCGCTTTTTCTACCTCCTCAAGGGGAAGATCGGAGGGTAAAACATCCCCCCCTGGAATTTTCTCATCCGGGACCTCATCCCCGCTGATAAAGGGCAACTCCTCTTCATCGAGATAATCCCTTCTCGAAAGGACCACCCCCCTTTCCACGGCATTCATAAGCTCCCGCACATTTCCGGGCCATTCATATTTGAGCAGCCGGTCCATGGCCTGTGGGGTAAAGCCTTTTATACTCTTTGAATTTTTTTCAGCGAATATCTTTAAAAAATGCTGCGCTAACAGGGGGATATCCTCTTTCCTATCCCTGAGATGGGGCATTTTAAGGGTGACTACGTTCAGGCGGTAGTAGAGATCATCGCGGAATCGACCTTTCTCTATCTCCATCAACAGATCTTTGTTGGTCGCCGCAATAACCCGGACATCCACATGAATGACCTCTTCTCCTCCGACCCTGGTGATCTCTCTCTCCTGGAGTACACGAAGAAGTTTGACCTGCATGGCCATGGACATCTCGCTTATTTCATCGAGAAAGATGCTGCCGCCATGGGCCTGGCGGAATTTTCCCTCTTTTCTCCGATGGGCTCCTGTGAAGGCCCCTTTCTCATGGCCGAATAATTCGGACTCCAGAAGGGTTTCTGTAATCGCGGCGCAATTGAATTTCACAAAGGGGTTCTGTTTCCGGTGGCTGTTGTAATGAATGGCCCCGGCAATCATCTCCTTTCCGGTGCCTGATTCCCCGGTTATCAGCACCGTGGCCTCGGAGGGGGCCACCTGGGCCACGGTTTCCAGGAGCTTGACCATGACAGGGCTTCTACCGATTATGTTTTGCCGGTCAAAATGACTTCCAAGGCTTTCTCTCAGAAGGCGGTTTTCCTCTCTCAATTGGGTGTGATCCATGGCCCTTGACATGGTCAATCGCAGTTCGTCAAAATCAAGGGGTTTGGTCAGGTAATCATAGGCCCCGTTCTTAAGTGCCTCCACGGCGGTTTCCACGGATGAATAGGCGGTCATGATAATGACTGGAATAGATGGATTTATGGCCTTCATTTCGGCAAGGGCTTCGAGTCCGGACATGCTAATCATGCGTATATCCATGAGAATCAGATCATAGGCACGCTCATTTACCTTGCCAACGGCGGTAGAACCGTCGTCCGCCTCGTCAAGTTCATACCCCCAGCCCTTTAGGAGGGTCCTCAACATGGTTCGATGGGCCGGATCGTCATCGACAATAAGAACACTACTTTTCATATTCTCATTCATGGGCATCCTCTACTTACGATGGTCTGTTCTGTTCTACTCCAAAGGAAGGAAAATCATTACTGTCGTACCCTTCCCCGGCTCACTTTCGACTCTTACTTCGCCCTGGTGGGATTCCATGATCTTATGGACAATAGCCAAGCCCAGACCGGTCCCGGATTGTTTTGTGGTGAAGTAGGGATCAAAGATATGCACCAGATTTTTCTTATCGATCCCGCTGCCGGTATCTGTTACGCGTATGGTTAATCTTTTATTCTCTTCCTCCCTTTGAATATCCACAGTGAGAGAGCCCCCGCCGTTCATTGACTCAATGGCGTTCAAATAGAGGTTTAGCAGGACCTGATTGATTCTGTCGGCGTCGATCGCGATTTCCCCGAGGCCGGAAGGAATGTCGGCATGAATGGCTATGTTTTTCTTATGCGCGTCCCTTTCGATTATTCTCAATGAATGCTGCACAAGAGTCCGGATGGACATGGACTTTTTATGGATGGCCACCGGTCGAGCAAATTCAAGCAACTGGCTGATGACCCGGTTCAGTCTCTCTACTTCCTGAACCATGATCTCTGCGGTTTTTTTATCTTCGGGGATCTCCCCGTACCTTTCCTTGAAGTAGGTGGCAAATCCCTTGATCGAGCTCAGGGGATTACGAATTTCGTGGGCTATTCCGGCCGCAAGCCTGCCGATAGAAGCCAGGCGCTGGCTTCTCTCAATCTCCTGTTTTAGGGATTGAACCTCGGTCAAATCCCTGCACAGGATAAGATATCCTAAAAAAGTTTTATCATCACTTTCCAGCCTGGAGATACTGACATCAAGGGGGACTCTTCTTCCATCCGGAAAAAGGCAGTCCATTTCCTTCTCAACGGTCCTCCCAACAGGTCCGACCTCATTTAAAAGGACTCCGAGCTTTCGTGGCAGGACCTCATCTATCGGTTTATTGATAATTTGCGACGATGGAACCCGTATCAGGGATTCGGCCACATGGTTAACGGAAACGACCCTACGCTCTCCATCCAGGGCTACAAGACCGAGAGGCATATTTTCGACCACGCTGTCTGAAAAAACCTTGATCCTGGTTAAAGTGGAGCTTGTCGATCGATAGGCCTGTACAAGAACAAGGGAGAATATTCCCCCGAAACCGATTAAGAGAAGGATACCGGCCATCATCAGGATATGCCGTGTTTCCTCTTTTCTCGCCAATTCGATCGGTCCCATATCCAGCCCCACGAAAATGACCTGTCCTGTTTCCGGTTCGTCCATATCGGGATGTATTTTCCGGTATCGTCCCCTATCCGGCATCATTCCCCTATGCCTCATGGATAATTCGTCCTTGATTGGAGAAAAACGCCGGAATACTTCAAAGGTGTCTACCCCGTCAGGATTGGATACGAGGCGCCATCGGAGCCTCCCTGATTGCGCAATCCTTTTGAGATTCAGGTCCTTGCCATAGACCATGCCGATTTTATCGGGGTCACTGTGAGCGCGAACGGTTCCATCAACATCCGTAACGATAATATAAACAATATCCGGTTGCTGCGCCGTTTCCATCAGCAGTCGCTGAAGCTGAAACCGGCCCATCATTCCCATCATACCCGTACGCGCGCCCGCTTCGAAAGACCGGATCAGGGCCGCGCCTTTTTCCAACATGAGAAGGGTGGTGGCTTCCTTCTGTCTGTTGATGGTATCATGGGTCCAGAAGACAAAGATCGGCAAAAAGATAATCACCGAACCGATGATGATCCAGGGTGGGGTTCCGAGCCAGAATTTATGGGTTTTATGATTCATGGATATCAGTGAATGGATACTATTTACCCGCTATGGCTGTGAATATGCTTACATAGTATCCATAGTTTTATATATTTCAACCAAATATTTCGTTTCATCCCAGTTTTGTCCTTTCAGAGTACTGGATGTAATCGAATTATATGCAAGATGTCGGCCGGACAATATGAACCCTATTTCGGAAGGTTCTTCCGGTGAATAAGTGTGCTTCAAGTGAAGATATAGAATAGTATGATGGTTATCCAACGGGCCACGATATCTTCTCTCCGGTCCGGCCCGCCTTGGGCTGCAAAGCTCACGAACTGGTCCATTATATGATTCGTTCTTCCCCAACGCGATACACCGGCCTTATGGCCCAGGTTCCCATTGCCGGATACTTTCTATCCTCCCGTATCCTGAAAAAGGGCCTTTCTGGATATTTATTACCCATTATGGATATCCCTTGCCTTGAAATAAACTCTTAAATATCTGAATATCGGACTGGATCAAGATATATTGAATCTACTCCGAGACCACAGATATCCAAACGACTTTTTCGGATATCAAGGTTAACTTATTGTTATTAAAAGATATTTATAATATTGAATATTTTTGAATCATGGCGGGAACCGGGAAAAAGCCTTTTCGGAAAGGCAAAGGGTAGACCGAAATGTCACATTGTGGTATGCATTTTGCTTTTATTAAATCCTATCCCATGAAAAAATGGGTAGTGTCCGTTGTTTGTTGTCCGTTGTCTGTAGCCAGGATAAAAACAACTACTTTTTCAGTTAGTTGTGATGATTTATTGTTCAAACAACCTTATCACATAAGGTATTTAAATCACTTATACAACGGGCCACTGACAACAGACAACGGACACTACTAAAAAATGAAGGAGGTTTTAAAAATGACAAGATTAGCAACTTCAACCGCCACAATCATTGATCCGGTTTGCGGAATGAATGTCCTTCCGGGCAATACGGCCCTGGTTGTAAAGCATGACGGCTCCAGCTACTACTTCTGTGCGGAAGGCTGCCGAAAGGCCTTTGAAGAGGATCCCGAAAAATATCTT
Organism: uncultured Desulfobacteraceae bacterium; assembly: GCA_964441135.1. GTDB lineage: Bacteria > Desulfobacterota > DSM-4660 > Desulfatiglandales > HGW-15 > CAYTUL01. Next base: position 4,420 of record CAYTUL010000106.1, read on the forward strand.
ACGCGCAGGGTCCCCAAGAGAAAAGGTTTCTGGCGGCGGTATCTGGATCGTCTAAACCGGGCCACGGGGGGAAAAGAGCTAAAATGCTGTCACTGATATATCAAATCATTTCACTATTATTGCCCCGTGAAAAGAAAATGGGTGTCCAATAATTACCGTGACGTCCTGCGTGAATGGATTACTTAATAAATAAAAAAGGAGAACTACAATGGAAAAGAAGACAGTGCATATCCCCAGGATTAGCTGTGGTCATTGCGTTATGACCATTAAACGCGAAATCGGGGAACTGGAAGGTATCAAATCAGTAGAAGGCGATGACAAGACCAAGACGGTCACCGTCGAGTGGGACAGTCCGTCCACCTGGGATCAGATCGCGGACACCCTCACAGAAATCGGCTATCCGGTAGAGGCTTAGACTGGGAAGGAAGAAAAACCCAGGGAGAGGCAAACAATAGGAAACACCGTTCTGTACAGGGCCAAGGATGAATGGATTAATCTTCGTTTGAGGGAGGAGGACCCTGCGTGCATCCCGTTTTAGTGCATATCGGGCCTCTTACCATTCGATGGTACGGGGTCATGATAGCCTCTGGCTATTTGATGGGCATGTGGATCGCGGGTAGAGAGGCGGAAAGAAAAGGATTGAATACAGAGATTCTATCCGATTTTTTTCTTTACGTCATTATCGGAGCAATCATGGGGGCCCGTATCTATTATGTTGCATTTGGGGACAGGGCCGGGTTTTTAAAAAACCCTCTTTCTGTCTTCGCAATCTGGCAGGGGGGACTGGCCATCCACGGTGGTATCTTAGGGGGGCTCATAATCGCGGTCCTGTTCACAAAAAGACATCAAATCCCCTTTTGGCAATTTGCGGATGCCATGACGCCTTCCCTTATTCTCGGGCAGGCAATCGGCAGGATCGGGTGTTTTTTAAACGGAGACGCCCACGGATACCCGACAGATAAGCCCTGGGGGCTCATTTACTCGCCGGACAGCCCTGCCGGCCAAATGTTTCCCGCACAGCCCCTTCACCCAACCCAGCTCTATGAGATGTTCTTTGACCTGATCATCTTTGGTATCCTGTGGATCATGAGGAAAAAAATCAAAGGGAATGGACAGCTTTTCCTGCTTTACATCGTCCTGTATTCCTCGATCCGGATCTTTGTGGAGCATTTCCGGGCCGACAGGCTCACATTTATGGGGAATATCTCATCCGCACAAAGTATCGGTATCCTGGGGGTTATCCTTGGCATTAGTCTGATGCTCATATTGAGGCAGAACAGAAAAACTTCGTGCCAGCCATAGACTCAAAACTCACCATCAAATGCACCTACCGTCTGTAGCGGTCATGGGTTTTGGCTCATCCTGGACACCAGCGAGGTGTCAGATGCAAGGCGCCAAGGAGCGACGACTGAGGCGTATGAGCAATACGCCGCAAGGAGGAACGATCGAAGGCAACACCGCAAATGACATCTCGATGGTGGATCAGGGTGACTTTTTTCAATTGACATTCCTTCATCCTTGTATATATTACCTGTTTAGTTGAATAAATTCGATTTTAGATCCGGAATCAATGAAAAAGAGACCCCTGTACATCCTTTTACTTGTCATTTTAGGTTTCACTGTCTTTTATAGCGGCTTCTGTCCCAATTTATGCTCGGCCAGCCATAAAGGCCTTGATTTCATCTGTCCAATTTCCTCCCTTTCATCCGCCCTTATGGAAGCGGGATTTTTCATGTCTTTCAGTTTAATTCTCATGGGTATATTACTTCTTACGAAGATTATTATTACTCCCGAAGAATTGGTTTTCCTGCACTATAGACCCCCTCGATTTCAATTCTAATCTTTCCAACAACACAAATATTTCATTTTTAGATGAGGGCATAAATCTGCCCGGGCCAATACGGAACTGTTTGAAATGATTGGATTCCCTCTTCTAAGGGAATGACATAAAAGCTCTTTGGAAAGGCATTGATCTTCGCATTATATGTAAATTATTAATCATCAAAAGACTTAAAATATGGATGCCTGTCCCGATGTGAATCGGGATGATTAAAATCATCTAAAATCGGAGGGAAGGATTTCATGGTAAAGAGAAATATGAAGCGGTTTTGTCCCAAATGCGGGACCGGGATTAATCCCGGTGACAAGTATTGTTCGGACTGTGGAAGAAAATTGAATGATAAACGGCTAAAAGGCGGAAAGAACCCCAACCGGATATATATAGGAGGCACCGTTGTCGCGGTTTTGATTCTTGTAACCGTGATTGTCCTGCTGATCGGGGTGAATAAAAAGACGTCCGTCAACCGTGCATATAATACCGCTCAAATCGGAAGTGTTGCTGCCGCATTTGACTGTTCATGCGGCCAGTGTGATAAAAAGCTGGTCGACTGCGACTGCCCTACCGCCAAGGAGACCTACGCGTTCATAAGCGATGCGGTCGGAAAATCACGTTATTCGCGTAATGAGATAATCGAAATGGTTAATCGGCGCTACGGGCACCTGATAGGAGACAGCAATACCATACAGGGATGATTGCGTTTCGCTTTGCCCCTGTAACTTCTTTTCCTTGGTGTCTCCTTTTTCCTGTATTTTAAGATATTCCAGGCCATGAGACAGGATGTCAAGATAGGACCCGGGGCTTTATTAGGGACAATAGAAAACAGGAATTATATATGAATGAAATAGGATACTACTCTTTACTGATTGCTCTGTTTATATCCGGCTATTCGGGCATAACCTCGATTATCGGAATAAAACTGCAAAGAGAAGAGATGATTGCCAGTTCGCGAAACGGGGCCGTGGCTGTTTTTGGATTTCTTTCCCTGGCCTCCCTCTCGATGGCATATGCCCTGGTTACAAGAGACTTCCAAAACGAGTACGTGTGGAGACATACAAACCATGCCCTTTCCACGATATACACATTAACGGCCTTCTATGCGGGGCAGGAAGGGTCCCTCCTCCTGTGGGCCTGGCTGCTATCGATATTTACGCTTGTCGTCATTTTTCAAAACAGGGCCAAGAACCGTGAACTCCTGCCCTATGTCCAGTGCGTGCTGATGGCGGTGACTTTTTTTTTCACGCTTTTGATGGTCCTGGTCACAAACCCCTTTCACCTGCTCCCCTATTCGCCGGTTGATGGGAAAGGCTTAAACCCCATGCTCCAGAATCCGGGAATGATATTTCACCCACCGACCCTCTTTCTGGGCTACGTGGGGTTCACTGTACCTTTCGCCTTCTCCATAGCCGCCCTCATTACAGGACAACTCGGAGACGTCTGGATTCGGACCACAAGGAGGTGGACGATCTTTTCCTGGATTTTTTTGACAATAGGCAATCTTTTAGGAATGGAATGGGCCTATGTGGAACTTGGATGGGGCGGCTACTGGGCCTGGGACCCCGTGGAGAATGCCTCATTCATGCCATGGCTTTTTGGAACCGCCTATTTACACTCTGTGATGATCCAGGAAAAAAGAGACATGTTAAAGGTCTGGAACATTGTCCTTATCCTTTTCACATTTCTTTTGACCATTTTCGGTACATTCATCACCCGCAGCGGGATCATAGCTTCGGTCCACTCCTTCGGGCAATCATCCCTTGGATGGATATTCCTTATATTTTTAGCCGGGACCCTCCTCTTCTCCTTGGTTTTGCTTATAGTTCGCCTGCCTGATTTGCGAAGCAAAAACCAGTTGGATTCATTGCTTTCCCGGGAGAGCAGCTTCCTTTATAACAATTTGTTCCTCGCCGGAATCGCCTTTGCCGTGTTTTGGGGCACCATTTTCCCGATCCTTTCCGAGGCTGTTCGGGGCGTGAAGATTACGGTCGGTCCTCCGTTCTTTAATGGTGTCGTCGCCCCCATAGGTTTGGCCCTGCTATTCCTGACGGGTTTGTGCCCGCTTATCGGATGGAGGAGGACATCTCTCGTAAAATTTATGGGAAAGATTTTTATCCCGTCCCTTTTATCCGTGACAGGGGCGGTTATCTTTTACCTATCTGGAATTCGGTCTGCTTACCCATTGATATCATTCACTTTATGCCTTTTTGTCACCTTTACCCTGATTCTCGAGTTCACCAATGGAGTCAAGACACGACGCTCTCTTTCCGGAGAAGGATATCCAAGGGCGTTCTGGAATTTAGTAAATAAAAATAAAAGGCGTTATGGTGGCTATATCATCCATTTCGGGGTCGTTCTGGCATTTATGGGCATTAGCGGAAGCGCCTTCAACACGGAGGAACAGGTAACGGTAAATAAAGGAGAATCCTTTGATGTGAAGAAATACACGATGCATTATGATGGTCTGTCGGAATATCCTACAGCCACCAAACACAAAGCCGTCGCGACATTGACCCTTTTTAACGACAAGCACAGGGTGGGTATCCTGTCTCCTGAAAAGAGTCTCTATAGAAACCAGGATCAACCCACGACAGAGGTGGCAATCCGCACCACCCTGAAAGAAGATTTATACGTCATCCTTGCAGGATTTAATAAAGATTCGGCCACCTTTAAGATATTGGTGAACCCCCTCACTGTCTGGATCTGGATCGGTGGGGGAATTATGATCTTTGGGACCGTCATCGTCATGCTGCCCGATCAACGAAGAAGGGGGAAATTCAAACCAGGACAGAGTATGGGGGAGGAAGTATGAAATTTAGACAAAAATCAAGGAAAACCGAAGTGTTCATTGTTATGCTCTCGATGATGTCCCTATTTTTGGTCCCTAAAGCCCATTCCACTACTGTGGGTGAAATTACCCAGGCCCTCACCTGCACTTGCGGTTGCAACATGCTGGTGGGGGCCTGCGAGGGTTCAATGGAATGTACGGCCGCAAAAAACATTACGGCCCAGGTCAATCAATTAATCGACGAAGGGCGCTCAAAAGATGAAATCATCACATCCCTTGTAAAGATCTATGGAGAAAGGATTTTGGCGGCGCCCACCAAAAAAGGATTTAATCTGATAGCCTGGATTATCCCGTTTTTTGCCATTCTTTTAGCCGGAGGAGGGATATATTTCTTTCTTAACAGGTGCCTGGATTCCGGAAGAGATTCATCACAGGTCATGGACTCACCCGGCCAAAAGCAGAATCCTGATCAAAAGTATCTTGATCAATTTGAAAACGAATGGCAAGACTACGGGCTTTAGGAGGGAGAACATGGTGGAATATATTGTAATCATAGGATTAATCCTGATAGCCGGTTATTGGATTCTTACCCCCCTGATCAGGCCGGATCATTCGAAGGGACCTTTAACCCCCAAAATCGAAGAAAAGCTCAGGCAGTTGGTTCTTAAAAAGGAAAGTACCTATGAAACTCTCGGGGAGCTCAAATTTGATCTCAAAATGGGCAAATTATCCGAAGAAGATTATGAAGCACTGAAAGGTCGATACAGGCTCAATGCAATCCGGTATTTAAAAAAGATCGATATCCTGCAATCCGGAAAATCGGATGCACCCGACGTGGGCGGAAAAGAACCCGACAATAGGAATGAAGAGGAAATTTCCGCCCGGCAGGAAAGTCGATCACAGGATGGAGTCCATT
>CAYTUL010000107.1:0-8044 GCA_964441135.1 uncultured Desulfobacteraceae bacterium
GGCTCTTTTAGAGCCAAATATCATGCCACCCGTTTTACGGGTGGTAATTGACTGAATGGTCGATCAGGGAGCTGGAAACAGATTGAAAAGTATGAATCCGGATGGTATTCTTTGCTCCGGAGAGAAATAGAAAGAAATGATTTCTTTTACGAATCATCTATACAAAACAGCCTCCGGGGGATCAGATTATTTTAGAATCTACCGTGCTATAGATATCCTGGATGATCTCTTTTGAAATCCTTGCCATGGCCAGGCTGAAGGCTTCTGCAAGGGCCCCCGGATTCTTCCTTTTACATTTTTCCGTGGTTCTATAGGTTTTCTGATAGAGTATCCGTTTCGTGATATCCGGTTCATTTTCCTTTATCAGGATAATACTCAGGGATAGAACGGCATCCCAACTATCCTCCCTATCCCATTCAAAAAATTCATCGACAGAGCCACTCAATATAAATGAAGGCGCGACTCTGCTTGTGTAAGGCAGCACAGCGGTGAAAAGGCCCGAATGTCTTATGTCCCGGCCCAGGAAATAGGTGACGAGATCCCCCGGGTTGACACGCCATTTGTAATAGGTATAGGCATCTCGCTCGAATGATTTATCCCGGTAAAGAATTTGAGTTGTATTATAGAGGGGGGCCACAGTAAAACGTTCAACCCTGATCGTATAGGGCAAAGGCTTAATTCCGGCAATGGGAGGAGGTTCGTATTCAAGAGTATAATATTCGATCCTGTTTTTTGGCTGGGAGAGGTTTAAACAGGCGCTAAACAGAAGGAATCCGGAGAATAAAAGGAATCCTATTTTTAAGCGATACATTATTGGATTCCCCATTTTATTCCTCCCCCAATTTCCTGCGCGCGGGCGGTTTTCCAAACAGGAGTTGGGAAGGCTGCTCACTGATTTGTTCTGTTATACGGTTCAGGTTTTCACTCGCCTTTTCAAGATTCTGTGCAATAAGCAAGAGATACTGATTGAGATTATATATGGAGTCATCCGTGTAACTTACCAGTGAATTTCCCTTTTCCAAAAGCAGGTTTGCCTTTTCCATAGCCAGTCTGAAATTATCTATGGCCTGTTCGATTACCTGCTGTTTTTCACCGGTGATCCTATCCACCTTTGTGAGAGTGCTTTTTACCAGGCCGATACTTGTATCCGCCTGATTCATAACGTTTTGAAGGGATTGCAAAGAGCCGTTAACTGAAAACATGATTTTATCCGCCTTATTCATGATATTATTGAGGGACCGGCTCGCGTCCTCAATCGAAGTCATGATCCCGTCCCATCTCTCCTTTGAGATGACATATCGGATGTCATCAAGGGACGACCGAATGTTCGATGAAATGCCCTTTACATCGGCATCAGACATTACCTGGTTCAAATTATCCAATGTCAATTTTATTTTTCCGGATATGCCCTCAACATCCAGAGACTTTATCTGTTTCAGAACATCGTCTATCCCCTGGAGTAACTCACTGATACTGGATGGCTTTGAAGGGACAACAGGATATTCGGATGGAAAAGTGAGGGCTGGCGATTGATCCAATTCCCCTTCCTTCTTCCGATCCAGTTCAACGAACACACTACCGGTAATCCCGACCGATTTTAACTGAGCTACAATATCTTCGGTAAGTTTCTGGCCGGTTTCTATTTTCAATATGACCTGTATCAACCTTGAATCAGGCGCGACTCCTATACTTACCACCCGGCCTATGGAGACGCCCCTGTATTTGACGGGTGAGTCGACGTCAAGACCCTGTACCGATTCATTAAAATAGGTTGCGTAATACCGCCCCTTTTCAAAAATCCGAGACATCCCGAGCCAGAGGAAGGCTAAAAGGGCGATCCCGATTCCAAAAGCCAGAAAAAGCCCGACAGTAAACTTCGTTTTTTGGGATGCCATGGTATTATACTCAACTCTCCCGGTTGAAAAAACGTTTAACAAAGGGATTTTTGCTATGATCTCTCAGATATCTGGGATCACCTTCGGCAATGATCCCCTTTGTATTATGGTCCAGCATGATTACCCTTTGCGCCACATTATAAATGCTTTCGAGCTCATGGGTCACAATAACCATTGTAGTACCCAATATCTTATTGAGTTGAATGATTAGCTTATCGAGTCCTGCTGAAGTCACAGGATCGAGTCCGGCGGAAGGCTCGTCGAAGAACAGAATTTTAGGATTGAGGGCCATAGCCCTTGCCAGACCCGCCCGCTTCCTCATCCCTCCGCTCATTTCAGATGGAATGTAATTTTCGTATCCCTCCAGATTGACCAGTTTCAGTTTCATCTTGACCATCGTATCCACCGATTTCTGGGGAAGACCGGTATATTCCTTGATAGGCAACGCCACATTTTCGCCAAGGGTCATTGAACCAAAGAGGGCCGAGCCCTGGTAGAGGACTCCAATCTTTCTCAATACCTTTTCAAAATTTGCATCGTCAGGGTCGGTGACGTCGTCTCCATCTATGCGGATTCGACCTGAAATGGGCCTGATGAGTCCTATAAGATGCTTCAACAGGGTACTCTTACCGCACCCGCTTCCTCCAAGGATAACGAATATTTCCCCCTCGGACACTTTAAAGGATACCCGGTCGAGTATAATATCGTCTCCATAACCGCCGATCAGATTATCTACTATTATAATATCTTTTCCACCCATGCAGCAGTCCGGCTATAACCAGTAGATATGTATTATTGCGAAAATTGCATCGATGACGATTATTAAAAAGATGCTGCTAACTACTGCTGATGTCGCGGCCTGACCCACGGAGTCCGCTCCACCTCGCACCTGAAATCCTCGAAGACAGCCGATCCATGCTATCACGATCGCAAAAACCGCACTCTTCATAACACCCCAGAAAACGTCAAACAGGGTGAGCGTCTTAAGGGTCTGGTTTATGTAAGCGTTTGATGTAAGGTCAAGCATGAACACCCCAACCACAAGCCCTCCGAGGATAGCGAAGACATCTGAAAACAATGTCAGGATCGGTACCATGATAAAGGCCGATAGTATTTTTGGAACGACGAGGAATCGGGTCGGATCAAAACCCATTGTGAACAGGGCGTCAATTTCTTCTGAGATTTTCATGGTGCCTATCTCGGAGGCAAAGGAAGAACCGCTCCTCCCGGCTACTATAATTGCGGTCATTATCGGGCCCAGCTCATAGGTCATCGCCACGCTAACCAGGGATGCGACATATATATTGGCCCCGAATTGCCGGAGTTGAATAGAGGACATGAAGGCGATGATCAGGCCGAGAAGAAAACTGATAAGCCCGACAATGGGAAGGGCGTCCACTCCTGTTCTCTGCATGCACAAAAAAGTGTCGTCCGTACGCAGGGATTTCGGGTGAAGACAGACATGCAACAAAGAGAGAGAAACAGAACCGATGAAAGAGATCAGGTACTTCATATCAGCGGCGAGCTTCAATGTTGCATCCCCAAGGCGGATAAGGATTCCCGGGGACCGTTTTTTTTCGATTGGGAATCCTGCGGTCATGGATTCAAAATGATAGATGGCGAGGATGTCTTGTACCTTTCTGTTCGCACCTTGAATATGAAAAGTACCTTTTCCTCCCGTCACCAACTCTCTTAATTCAAGGAGGGTCAGCACTCCGTAGTCGTCAAGATAGATCGCCTCATTCAGATCAACAGTCAGAGAATGAGGTCTGCGATCCTGTATAATCGGACGCAACTCTTTAATCAGGGAAGCCGTGTTGAAAGCGTTGATACTGCCCTGTATATAAAGTATGAGACCACCCCCGGTGCTTTCAGTGATATTGTAGGAGATTGATTGTAAACCGGGGATCATTTCCATTTTAACCTGACTTTTTCATTCATACAATCGAAGAATGTATCAAGATGGATCGAAATCACATGATTACAAAGTCTCTTCATCGATATTTGGAATTTGCTATGGGTACGGATCGATTATCGCATTGATATTACACGGGTCATCAGGATTTATTAAAATGTAATTTTTCAAGGTCCGCCTCATTCATCCCATATCTGGATTTTAGGAATTTCATATCCATTTGAAAAATCAACCAGCCGACAAGTTGATCCTTTTTATTGATCTCAAATGCGATTTCAACGCCCTTTTTACCCATTGGATGATCCTTATCAACGCGGTAAAGTGTAAGGACTCTATAGTTGGAATTTTCATCGCCTTGAAATTCTATTCCACTGTAGCTGGTCCCTATCATATTTGCAGCACCTTTTCTCCGGGTCGTGAGGGAATATGCGTCGAAGACAGTCAAATTTTCATCGAGCAGTATTAATCCATGATAGGGTATTTCTCCGGGTTCCTGAATATCGAAGAAGTCTTTCATCAATTGGCTGGTCTTCATCCTGTCCCGTTCCGTGAGTGGACCGAGAAGAAGGGATTTCATGTAGAGAAAATCTTTTCCCAACTGATTTTGAAATCTTTGTCTGTTGCTGTCAGGAATCATCTTTGTGTTATTTGTAAAATAGGGAACCAATAGAAAGAATCCTGCGGCTATGAGAAATACCATTATTAGTGACGGGATAATCCGTTTCCGGAACCGGTGGTATCTTTTCTCCATCTCCTTGAAGCTCGTAACATCCCTGCCCAGGAAAAGAATGCCTTGAAAATTATGGTGGCCGTCATATAATACCGTTGTGCTCGTGGATATAAAACGCGGGCCTTTTTCGGGATGATTTATGGTAAGAATCTTCTCCGGCAGGGAATGTTTCGATTGGACCTCATCGAGATAGTTCCGGTATTCCTCTGGATCCTCATAAATATCTTCGGCAGGTTTGTAATGCATTTCGGACCAGGTCCTGCCGTACATTTTTTCAGCGACGGCGTTCCAGGTTAGGATCTTCCCCTCCCTATTGGTCAGGATTACGGCATCCGGAAGCTGGTCACAAAACTCCTTAAGGCCGAAAAGAATCTGGCTTGTTTCATCAAGGCGCCTGGCGAGCAGCCTGGTTATATTTTTTGCCAAATCCGGAAATTTACAGAGAAATGTCGAGATCTCATCCCTGGGTATTCGGATGACCTCTCCTTCGCTCCTGGCCTTTACGGTAGCCGTTCTGCTGGATCCAAGGAGGAAAGACATCTCTCCAAAAATATCTCCTGGTTCCGTGACCTCGGCTATTCTATTGTCTCCTTTGAGTACATCGAGTTGTCCGGATATAAGGATATAGAGATCCTGTGAGTCATCCCCTTCGAGAAAAAGGGTTTGACCGTTCTCAAAGAAGGCCGTATATTCCTTTAGATCGGAGGTTTTTAGTATACCATCAGGCATGGGAGGTTTTATTGTAGGGAACTGGATACCAAAATCCCTTTCCTGTAACCGTCTGGAGGAGTGATTCGATGCTCAAAGGTTAAAAATGGACGATAAAATTATAAATACGCGTATTTTATCCTATATCCTTTTTACGTTTACAGCCTTGGGACCACGGTCACTTTCTTCAACCTCAAAACTTACCTGGTCCCCCTCATTGAGTGTCTTGAAACCACTGGATTCAATAGAGGTGTAGTGAACAAACAGATCCGGGCCGTCTTCCTGCTGGATAAAGCCAAATCCCTTTTTATTGTTAAACCACTTTACGGTGCCGTTTCCCAATGCCTTTTCCTCCTTTGAGCCTTTGCATTTTCCGGGCCGATCCTTTAGGCGTGTCGCCCTTTAAAACCATTAAACACCAAGACTTATAAATATATCCGCAGACTCGGTAAACGTCAATGGAAAAGATGAGAATTCGAGGATAGGAAATACTTTTGCCCCTTGAAAATATAGTTTATACAAAAAGGGGCTTGGGGAGAAGATGTTACTGGGCCTCAACAGGTACGTGCTTAGGTTATTCGATCGGCCATTCATCCCTCTCCTTGAGGACATCCCTGTATATCCCGAGCGCTTCATTTACCGCAGGCATACCCGCATATGTGGCAACCTGGAAGAATATTTCCGCTAACTTTTTCGGATCACAGCCGACGTTGAGGGCCCCGTTCACATGAAGCCGCAATTCATCCCCGGCGCGCAGGGCCGCAAGCATCGCGCAGGCAACCATCTGTCTTTCAGGCAAGGTCAGGATATTCCTGGAATAAAGGTTTCCGGTGATAAACATTGAGAAATCGTTGGCCAGATCCCTGTCAAATTCTTTCCATAACCTATAGGGGGGATCGGCCTTGATCCCTTTTCCAAATAATGTATTTGCCGTTTCTTTTGTTCTTTTTTTTAGTTCTTCATCCATAACTCAGGTCCTCCTGTTAAATCTCCTCGGGCGTAAAGGAGACCACGTCGTCTATAATGGCTTTGTTGGTAAAGAGCATGATGAATCGGTCGATACCAAAGGCAATACCCGCTGACTCCGGCATGCGGCCAAGGTCCTCGATAAATTTTTCCGGAAAAGGGTATTCTTTTTTCCCAAGTCGCCTTCGCATCTGGATATCGCGGATGAATCTCTTTTCCTGCTCATGCACGTCCGTCAGTTCTGAAAAGGCGTTTGCCAGTTCAAGGCCCCCGATGTAGAGTTCAAATCTTTCAGCCAGATTCGGGTTTTCCTCTTTTAATCGTGCCAGGGCCGCAAGGGAGGAGGGATAGTCATAGAGGAATGTGGGCCTGCAAAGCCGGGGTTCTATATCCGATATCATGATCTCGTCAAAACGGTCCGAGGCAATGGCCTCTTCAGGGGATATAAGAGCGTACCGTTCGAATGCTTCATGGACGGTAACCCTTTCCCATGGACCTTTCAGATCGATTCCTTTTCCAAGATACTCAATCCTGGTCCCAATCTCGATGTCACCTGCTACGAATCGAATCATCTCTTCGCACTCCTCCATAAGGGCCATATAATCGGCCCCGGAGCGGTACCATTCAAGCAGGGTGAATTCAGGCAGGTGAAGATCGCCCCTTTCTTTTTCCCTGTAGCATTTACAGATCTGGAATATCCTCGAATAGACTGAGGAAAGCATCCGTTTCATGCACAATTCGGGAGAGGGGTGCATGAACCCTCCATTCATGTTGACGGCGTCAATATGGATTTCGGGGGCGGGGGAAGGGATAAGGTTTGGTGTCTCTACCTCTAAGTATCCGCGTTCAATAAAAAAACGCCTTATGGATTGAATAATCCTGGCGCGTGAACGGAGAGATGACTCCCTTGAAGCCAGTCTTTGCTGTCCCCTGGAGAGGTTGCTACTCTTTAACCCTCGTGACATATTCCCCAGTCCGCGTGTCGACGGTTATCTTTATACCCTCTTCTATGAAAGGTGGAACCCTAAGGGTATAACCGGTCTCAAGCGTAACAGGTTTGCTGTCGCCGGCAGCGGAATCGCCTTTAACCCATGGATCAGCCCGGGCTACTGTAAGATCCACAAAATTCGGAAGTGTAACACCTATTGGTTTACTCTCGAAAAAGAGGATGTCGACCTCCAGGTTGTCGATGAGGTAGTTCTTTGAATCTCCAACCTGTTCTTTCGTAAGCGTCGATTGTTCATAATTCTCCAGATCCATAAAGTAGTATTCATCTCCCTGGTTATAGAGATATTGCATCTTTCTCTCTTCCAGGTTTGCCGGCTCAAAGGTGTCTCCTGATCGAAAAGTGCGATCAATAATTGTATCATTGATCATATTCCTGAGCCTACACCGGTAAAGGGCCTGGCCCTTTCCGGGTTTTGAAAATTGGAAATCGATAATAACATAAGGGTCCCCATCAATCTGTATCTTCAGGCCCTTTTTCAGATCACTCGCGTTGTACATAGGATATATGCTCCTCTTTACATGGGTATTCACCGGGAATGGGAGATAACCGAATAGGCCCGGAAAGGCTCAGTCCGGCCCCTATGGGTGCGGATCTTTATTCCGGGGTGAAATATATGGAAGAGAAACATCCGTGTCAAGGGCAAAACAGATATGAATTTTAGAGTATATTCATTCCAGCATGGCATAGGAGGTGGCCGTGAAATGGTCCCTGCCCGGACATGAAGTCATATTGGGAAAAGAATAAGAAACGGTACCCGGAAAGAGATTGCTGAGCACCCAAGCTTTTAAAAAGGAATAAATAGTTACGATATTTGAAAGTTA
>CAYTUL010000107.1:8144-9946 GCA_964441135.1 uncultured Desulfobacteraceae bacterium
TGCTGAGCACCCAAGCTTTTAAAAAGGAATAAATAGTTACGATATTTGAAAGTTAATTGTCTCAAGAAATTTACCTTGCCTGACGATAATATATAAAAAGGAAGAAAAAACTTCAAAGGTCGTGATATACCATGAAGCGTTACTGCATTGTGTGCCATGAAATGTTCGGATGCATAAACGGGGGGGAAAAGCATGAGTGTTCAAATTGCAGTTCTTTTAATAACTGTCCTTACAGGAATGATTCTAACAAATCACATATCACAGGTGGAATATGTGAAAGTTGCTGGCAGAAGCGTCACGCGATCAAAATGACGTACGAAGCAGGAAATACAATAACCAGTTAAAATCAAAATATACTAATTAGTGGGAGTTAGCCTCTAACCAATCCATTCTCCTTTCACCAGGCAATTTCTGTTGATTCATAGGAAATCTTTAGTTTTATACCCCTTTCGGTCCTGATTTTTCATAGACATATAGGGGCGAAAGCCATAGTATTTACGCTGTCCATTGAGGTGAGGCACGGAATGTTCAAAATCAGTATGAAGATTTTTCGGTCATTTACACATAGAACGAAGAAATATGAGGAACCCGTAAAAAGTCGAATTTTTCGTCACTCCCGCGAATGCGGAAGTTCAGAAATGTATGAAATGCCTGGATTCCTGCCTCCGCCGGAATGACAAATAAATGCGAATTTCGACTTTTAACGAAACCATCAACATTAAAACGGGAGACAGATGGATTTTTTAAAACTTTTTGAAGAGTGCCGTTTATGTCCCCGAAACTGCGGGATTAACAGGAAAGAGGGTTCAGGGATCTCCTGCTCCGGATTTTGTAAGCTTGATTATCATCTACGAGTGGCACATGTTGGGGCCCATTTCGGAGAAGAGCCCCCAATAACGGGCAAGAAAGGATCGGGGACAATATTTTTCAGCGGTTGTTCCCTGAAGTGTTCAACCTGTCAGAACCATCAGATATCGAGAAGTAATCTGGGAGAAGTCATGGATCTACAGGATATGGCGAAAAAGTTGTTCGAGCTGATCGATTCACGAAATGTCCATAATATAAACTTTGTCACGCCTGATCATTTTTTCCCCCATACTTTCCGTTTGGTGGATCTTTTGAGGGGAAAAGGGTACGATCTGCCGGTGGTCTATAATCTATCCGGGTATCAATCCATTGCCATGTTGAATATGGCTGAAGATTATGCGGATATCTATCTGCCCGATTATAAATATTCCGACCCAACCCTTTCCCTGAAACTTTCAAGAAGCAGGGATTATCCGCATGTCGCTTTAGAGGCTATCGCTGAGATGGTGCGGCAGAAGGGATTCCTCGATTCTTTTTTTACGGGGTCCGAGTTGGCAACTGGCGGGGTCCTCGTGAGGCATCTTATCCTCCCAGGAAAAATCGAAAACTCACTGGGTGCACTGAGCTCCCTCTTTATTGAATTTGGAGCCGACCTTCCCATAAGTCTTATGTCACAATACTGTCCCGTAATCCCAAGTAATGATGAGGATCTCAATCGGTCTCTCACTCCGGAGGAATTCGGCAGGGTATATTCTCACGCGCTTGATCTGGGTTTTAAACATCTTTTCGTACAGTTCCCGGATGAACATCCTGAGAATGATCAAAAGGATTCCCTCTTTCTTCCGGATTTCAATCTGAGGGAGCCTTTTCTGGGAAATATCGTTAACAACCTCGTAAAAAGTCCCGGGAGCCGTCACTCCCGCCCCGCACTTGATGCGGGGCGGGAATGACAAACAGATGCGAATTTTGACTTTTTACGAACATATCGTCGTTGA
>CAYTUL010000108.1:0-9892 GCA_964441135.1 uncultured Desulfobacteraceae bacterium
TATGCAATTCAAGACTCACTGAATCAAGTTCGCCCCGTCCAAGAGATCCCCGAGCCCCCTTCTTTATTAACGATTCTTTAAAAGGCTCCTAAGAAACTCGATCGAGTTTCTTTCATATATAACCCTGAAGTGAAGCATCGGGGCTATTTGTTAAAGGGTTACAAAAGTTCGCATTTGATTATTCATGAAGAATTTAACGAAAACTCTCCATCGCTTGACGAAAAATGTCATTCAGGACATGCACTTCAACATATTCGACACCCGGAATATTACCCGCCATCTCCCTGATTGTATTTGTCCTTTTCCGTTTCTCCCGTTTTAAGGCCGTTGTTTCAACAACTAAGGTCCCGTTGTTTGCCCGTACCCTGACATCGGGAAAGCGTTCGAGCAGGGCCGCGCGAACCCTGCTGGCCAGCTCCAGATCCCGGATACATTGAATCGAATAGGTCATCGCCTTGAAACGGCGATAAGATTGTGTTTCTTTTATGATTTTTACGGCTTCATCCGAATCGATTTTACTCAGGTTTATAACCAGATCGTATCGCGACGGGTCCGTTTCGTCAAAATGAAAGGCCTCCAGGGACCAGCGTTTGCGAGATTTTTTTATTTGATCGAGGCGTTTGCGGGCCTTTCCGGGTGAAATACCCTCCATGGAAACCAATTGCTGGAGCCTCTTTTCAGGATCCGATAAGATACGTATCCGGAGCACATGGGAAACACCGAGGACATAGAGGTGAGCGGCCAGGCCCTGGCACACAATATTTTCCTTGAGAAGCCCGGCCAAAGCGGCCTCCTGTATGTAAGCCAGGTAACGGTTCCAGAGCTTTGAGGACGTTCCGAAAAGGGATGGGAGTTCATCCAGAACCCGGATGAGCTTTTCCTCGGGAATTTGATACTTGTCGGCCACATCGCTAAGAATCTCCCTGCCCAGATAGTCATACTCCAGGGTTTCAGCCGTCGATTTGGCTATCTCCTTCCCTATCCGGTTTGAATCTGAAGAGATGATAATAACGGACATGATGTTATCCTCTTTATCAATAGGTTTTGAGAGACCCTTGCGTCAACCGGTCCGGCCATGAGAAGTCAAATGGCCTCCGGGGGAACCGGCACACGGGGATGGACTTCTATGTTGTTGATACCTTTGATCTCTCGGCTCAGCTTTTTGGCTCTTTCCTCTAATTTACGCAAGTGCCTGTCTTCGATTTTTGTGTAAATAAGAACATTGCCGTACTCGCATAACACGGAAATGTCACTGTAAGTATCCACCAGAGCCGCTTTTATCTGACTCGCCATGGCCAGATCGTCTATCCTTTGCTGGCTTTCCTCCGTGGTTTTGAATTGTTCGAGCCCCGCCGCTCGGCATATGAATTTTACAGCATCCTGGATATTGAATTTTTGGATGTGAATCACCAGATCATAAAGTGAATTGTCCCAAGGATCCATCCCATAGAGGCTCTGTGTCCATTTGCGGCGTTCCTCGTCATCTCTGATAATAAGAGTCCGGGCTTCCTCCTCATCGATCCCCTCACGTTTCATCTCGCTTCGCACGCGGTCGGCGAGATCGGCGATAATCCTTATTTTCAGCACGTGAGGAACCCCTTTGAGCAGGAGATGGCCGGCCAGGCCGTGATAGACGATATTATCCTTTTTCACGAAATCGGTGAGCGCGCTCTGGTAATAGGTGATGAATGCCAGCTTGCTTCGGCCAAGGCGCTCTAAAAGGGTCGGTGCATCGTGTATTGCCTTTATCAGTTTGATTTCAGGGATGTGGAAGCGGCTGCTGGCATCGAGAATCACCTCCCGGCTCAAACACTGATAATTCAGCTTTTCCGCTACCTTTTCGGCCACTTCCTTTCCTTTACTGTATGAACCACGTGATATGGTGATGATCGCCATTTTTTCTCCTTCATGTTCCCTTTATTTCAGACGCCGTATATAACATAGATTGAACCTATCATTACCAGGATGAAGACGATACTGATTATACCTCCTGCCTTCATGAAGTCCGTGCTGTGGTACCTCCCGGGCCCCATATAAAGGGCATTGACCTGATGTGTAGGAAGGATAAAGGAGTTGCTGGTTGCCAGACCTACCACAAGGGCGGCCATGCGCGGATCGGCATCCACGGCGAGGGCCATGTTTACCACCAGGGGAACAAGGAGGACCGTGGCGCCTACGTTTGATATCACCAATGTAAAGACCGTGGAGAGCAAGCCTATGATCGTCAGCAGCACAAGGGGTTTAACGGTCCCGGTTGCGGTGAGAACACTGTGGGCGATCCAGGCCGCTGTCCCCGTCTTCTCGGTGGCGATACCCAATGGGATTAGCCCTCCTAACAGAAATATGGTTCGCCAGTCCACAGAAAGATATGCCTCGTCAATGCTGAGTACACGGGTAAGGATCATACCCAGGGCCCCCGTCATTAGACAGACTGAAAGCTGGATCTTGAAGACAAGGATCATTATCAGGGCAACGGCCAGCCATAAACCCGCGAAGGCGGCCTTCTCGGGTCGCATCAGCTCCGCATCAACCGGTGTTGTAAAAAGCAAGGTCCCTTCAGACTGAAGAAGTTGCAAACGATTCCACGTGCCGTGTATGAGGATTGCATCCCCCACCTGGAGCAGGAGCTCGTCGATATGGGCGCGATAGGTCTCTCCATGGCGATAGATGGCCAAGGGCGTGACCTGGAATCGATCCTGTAGATTAATCTGGCTCAGGGTCTTGCCGGCTAAGGGGGAGCGGGGGGCAACCACCGCTTCAACTGTACCCGAGGAATGGGAGGCCGCATCATCTTTAAAGACCTCAAGATTGTCCTTAAGAAGCATATCCTCGGACTCTGCCATTCTCATGACATCTCTCTGCCGGCCAAAGACTATCAAGTCGACGTCTGACCGGACGATCGTGTCTTCCGATGGCGAGATGATCTTCAAATCCGGCGGCTCGGTGAGTGCGACGACATTCACGATGTAGCGTTTTCTCAGATCATCCACCCGAACAAAGTCTCTGTAGTGAGTAAAATCATCCGGTGTATGAAGCTCATAGGCGTCTCCGATATCCCGAAGGGACTCCGCCCTCAGACCGTCTTCTGAAGTCTCATCGGCAACGTCTCTGACACCCTGAGGCAGTATAAAACGACCGAAAAGGATGAAACTCAGGATACCGCTCGCCACCAGAGCAAGCCCGATCGGCGTCACATCAAAGAGGGAAAAGGGTTTCAGATTGAAGGGGACCAATAAATCGTTCAGGAGAATAAGGGGGCTCGACCCCACCAGGGTGATGGTGCCGCCTAATATGGCGCTGAAACCGATTGGCATCAGAAGTCTATTGATCGGGATCTTCATGGATTTGCTGATACGCTGAATGGCCGGCAGGAACAGGGCGGCCGCCCCGATATTCTGCATAAAGCTGGATATGGCCGCTATAGCGAGCGAGATGGCAATGATAATCCGAGACGGGCTTTTACCGGCGATCTTAAGAATCGGTGCCACCAGTTTGTTAATCAACCCGGTCTTGTCCAACCCGGAACCTATGATGATCACCGCGATAATGGAAACCACGGCGTTACTGCTCAATCCTATGAAGGCCTCCTTTGGAGTCACTAAGTGCAAGAGGGGCAGGGAGACCATCATGAGAATAGCGACCACATCCACACGAACCCACTCTACGACGAAGAGAAACACGGCTATACCTATCATCAGCATGACCAGTATCATATCGGTGGTTAATTGCTCCATTGATTCATTTCCTCACTCAATGCATCAGGATGATTTTCATTTATTCTAACTGTCCTATGAATAATTTGACCGAAAGTACCACATCAATATCCGTTTATCAACTTCCGTGAACCGGTTTCATGTCCCTCAATTGAAGTATATATAAAATTTCCGGGTATATGGCTATCCCTTACGGGATAACAGTAAAGAATTCACGTCCAAAGGACGTGGCCTTCCAGAAATATTCCCCTGATCTCTTGAAAAATCCGCAAAACTCTATTAATCATAGATTATGATTTTCAATCGTGAATGGATTGTCAGGAGTGGAGAAGATGAAAATACTCGTTATTGGAAGCGGCGGGAGGGAACATGCGATTGCCTGGAAGGCCGCCCGGTCAAGGCTTGTCGAAAAAGTATTCGTTGCACCGGGAAACGCCGGAACGGCCCGTGAGCCGAAGACCGAGAACATTTCCATCCGGGTGACGGATATCGATGGCCTGGTACATTTTGCCTTTCAGGAGAATATCGAATTGGCCATTGTCGGTCCGGAAGCTCCCCTTGTGGCAGGCATCGTGGATGCGTTTCATGAGGCAGACCTGAGGTGTTTCGGTCCCACCAAAGGGGCGGCCCGGTTAGAGGGTTCAAAGGTCTTCACGAAATATTTTCTTGATCGATATGGTATACCGACCGCTGCCTACAAGGTCTTCACAGAGCCGGAACCGGCAGATGAATATATCCGATCCCTGGCCCTTCCCCCCGTTGTTAAAGCGGACGGCCTTGCCGCGGGCAAGGGTGTGATTGTCACTGAATCCCATAAAGAGGCCGTCAACACCGTTGAAAGCATGCTTTCCGGAAAGGCCTTCGGCGAGGCCGGGAAGCGCGTGATTGTGGAAGAATGCCTGCAGGGCGAGGAAGCCAGCTTCATCGTCATGGTCGATGGGGAGAATATCCTTCCTCTGGCAACCTCTCAGGATCACAAGGCTATCTACAACGGCGACAAAGGACCGAACACCGGGGGTATGGGCGCCTATTCTCCGGCGCCGGTCGTGACGGAAACGATATATGATCGCATCATGGATGAGGTAATAACGCCCACCGTGAAAGGAATGGCGGCAGAAGGTTATCCCTACACGGGATTCCTCTATGCCGGTCTCATGATACAGGCCGACGGTACTCCAAAGGTCCTTGAATACAATTGCCGTTTTGGTGATCCGGAAACCCAACCCATTCTGTTAAGGCTCGAATCGGATCTTATCGAGATGTGTCTGGCAGCTCTGGACGGGCGATTAGATAAGTTCGATGTGAAATGGGACAGCAGGGCTTCCCTTGGAGTGGTGATGGCCGCGGGTGGTTACCCGGGGAGTTATCATAAGGGTGATCCCATATCGGGTCTGCCCGATTCCGAACAGGCGGATCTAAAGGTTTTCCATGCCGGTACCCGGATTCAGGCCGGAAAGGTGGTAACGGACGGCGGCCGGATATTGTGTGTGACCGCCCTTGGGGCAACCGTCGAGGAGGCCAGGAAAAAGGCCTATGGACTTGCGGATAAAATCCAATGGGATAACGTCTATTATCGTACGGACATCGGCTATCGTGCCGTTGAGCGTGAGAAAAACAAACGTCACCTGACCGGCTGATTAAAATATCCAAGTTCTATTTGGGGAAATTCCAACCGGATAATCTCGGCCATTCTTTTCATTCCCACCGGTCTTGAAGTCGTGACCGGCATCTCTCTCATATAGAGTTGAGGGTCAATATTTAGGTTTTTAAGATGGAGAAAGTTGACGCCCGTTCGCTTTATAAGCTCGATCATGGCCTCTATCTCTTCTTCCTGGTCTGAAATCCCCGGGAAAACAAGATAGTTCACCATGGTATATAATCCGAGATCTCTCGACAGGGTAATAGAGCTTACAACATCCTCGAAGGTATAATTTCTTGGCCTGTAATAGGCCTCATAAAAATCCGGCCTCGGGCTGTTCAGGCTTATTCGAATGGAATCCAGACCGCTTTCGGCCACTTCGCGGACCCTTCCGGGCCAGCTACCGTTGGTATTGAGGTTGATCGTCCCCCTGTCCGTTCTCTTCCTTATCTCCCTTACACTGTCCACTAAAAGCCTGTATTCCGTCAAAGGTTCCCCTTCACAACCCTGCCCGAAGCTCACAATGGCGTCGGGCGCTTTTTTGAGATGTCCCAGGGCTAATGTGACTATCTCCTCCCTGTCTGGCCTGAATGAAATTCGCTGGTGTGATGCGCTGCAGGACTTGTCGGACTGGAGTGAGAGGCACCCAAGGCAGGCCGCGTTGCATTTTCTGCTGACCGGCAGAGGCGCCTCCCACCGACCTAAAAACAGATTTTTCGCCGCGAAACAATGGTTATTGGTAGCACAGTTGATAAGGTGCTCGATTAATGGTCCGCTTTTACTCTCCCTTTTATAATCCTTGACTGCCGACATCAGAGTCCTGTCATCGTAATTCCCAGGGTCCCATCTGTGGTTATACTCAATCCTGAACCCGGCGACCCAATATTGTTCATCCCTGAATCCCACGGCCGTGTAGCTCCACATGGGTAACGTATAGGTCTTCGGCCCGTAATCCACGGCCGGCAGATGACTTCGGACCAGCCCGGGTTCCATGAAAGCGGAAACGGCATAGCAGCTTTGATATTCACCTTGAACCCGGGCTTTGGATACCCTCCTGTATTCTCCGGTGACCGGGTCAAGTCCGATTGGAGGGCAATCCGGAATAAAAAAAAGCTTGCTGAACTCCGGCATCGGAATCAGATCCTCATCCCCTATTCCATAAATGGATGACCCGGAAAACCCGGCCATGCGATAATGGGGATGTTCATACACCTGTCCCCCGGCATCGGCATAAAGCATATGCGGGAGATTTTTCAGGGCCTTTTTGTCCATGATCCCTCTATATTTATCATATCCACTGTTTTTTCCTTTACATTGATCCCGATTTTCAGTCAAATCAAAATGTGGGTAGTGTCCCTTATCTGTTGTTATTTGTCCGTTGTATAAGTGATTTACATACTTTATGTAACAAGGTTGTTTGGACTGTAATTCATTGAAATTAACTGAAAAAGGAACCATTTTGGCCTGACTACAGATAACTGATTGACATGTAAGATCTTGAAAAGGTTTCAGTGTTCAGTGTTCAGGAGAAAAAGTAGGTTTCGATGTTCATTATTTGATTTTCCTGAAACCCGAAACCTGAAAACTTCCAATAAACCTTTGGATTCTGACCACGTTCAGGGAACATGGATGTCTATGTTGAATAAAAGACCCCGTTGCCATGTTTAGGAGGAGGAAGTGACAATGGAAGCGGATAAACGTCGCCCGGAGACAAGGACCTTTTACCGGGGACCTAAATCCCGGCTTGAAGGGGAGACGACATCTTGCCGGGAGATCAGAGGAAACCCGGATTACTTGACATATTAGGGGGATAGAGATAGCATCAGCCCTGCATGGAAGATGATATTTAAAGATGACAACACCCGATCGAAATAGCGCTTCGGAAGGCAAACGTTTCCAACTGGTTAAATACTTTTCCCTGGCCAGTTTTCTGGTCATTATTATTTTTAGTTTTCCTTTCTCCGTTTTCATTTCCAAAAAGGCAAAAGATATCCTTACGGAAAGCTATGAGAATTATGCCCTTTTGGTTGGTGAAAACCTCACCTATCAAGTCTTTCAAAATTTTTCTATCCCGATCATTGAAAGATTCGGGATGATTCAACTGAGTGATAAAAGGCAAAGTGAATTGATGGATAGGGTCGTTAAAAATACCATTCACAGTTTTAACGTGGATGTCGTCAATCTCTATTCCATTGAACAGAAGGTTATCGCCTATAGCACAAACCCTGAACTGATCGGCAAGAAAACCATTGAGACGCCGGGTTATATTGCCGCGGTGAAAGGCGAAAAATCATCAGGCCTGATTTCCAAGGGTAAGACGCTCTGGGGACTCGGCATTGAAAGGCTGGGAACCGAGAAAAAGATCCGGGCCTACATTCCAATGAGTCTGATGGAGCGATGGACCGGTCGGGCCTTTACTGCCGGTGTCTTCGAGTTAGTCCTCGACATGACGGAACAGTATAAATCCATCGTAAAATTCCAGTATCTCATACTCGGTCTTACGATCCTGATCATGGTTCTTATATTCTTAGCGTTGCTCCTAATCGTTCGCAAGGCCGAGAGCATGATTGAACGCCGGGCCAGGGAACAGAGGGAGCTCGAAGATCAGTTGCACCTGGCGGAACGCTTAGCCTCCCTTGGAGAGATGGTCGCAGGAGTATCCCACGAGATCAAGAATCCCCTTGGGATCATCAAGAGTACGGCCGAGCTGTTAAGCGACATGCCGGACGCCAATGAAGCCCAGAAAAGACTTTCCAATATCATTACCGAAGAATCCGTCAGGCTGAATAGAATCGTGACGGAATTCCTTGATTTCGCCCGTCCCCAGTCGTTGAATATCCAGGACTGCCGGCTGGAAGAGATCATCCGGAAAAATCTCTCATTTTTAGCTCCCGAATTTGAGAAAAAGGGCATTACCATCCATGAAAATCTGGATGGTAGATCCTTCCGGCTCAAAGCGGATCAGGACCTGCTCTACAGGGCCTTGATGAATATATTCATCAATTCTATCCAGTCCATGGCCGACTCGGGGTCCATCACGATTCACGTGAAAGAGCAGAAGGACCTTTATCAGATAGAGATCGAAGATACGGGCACTGGAATTACTCAGGATAACCTGAAAAAAATCTTCAATCCTTTTTTTACCACCAAAGAGAAGGGGAGCGGCCTCGGTCTTTCCATTGTGAGAAAAATTATTGAAAGTCATGGAGGGACGATAGGAATTAAAAGCGGGGAGGACTCCGGAACAAGGGTCACGATCGATTTGCCTAAAATGTAAATATCTTCCAATATATGCAATAATAAATGTGAGGCTGTCTGTATGGATACAATCCTAATCGTGGATGACGAAAAAAACTACCTGATTGTCCTTGAAACCCTTTTAGGGGCAGAGGGTTATGAGACGATAACGGCGGATAACGCGAGCGACGCCATGCGGCTGATTAAAGACTCGGACGTGGATCTTGTAATAACCGATATGAGGATGCCCGGGATGAACGGTATGAACCTCCTGGAGGAGACCAAAAAGATTGACCAGGAACTGCCCATTATCATTATGACGGCCTATGGAACAATCGAGATGGCCGTTGAAGCCATGAAAAAACAAGCCTACGACTATATTACGAAGCCCTTCAATAATGAAGAATTAAAAATAACGATCGGCAAGGCCCTTAAGAATTACAGGCTTGTAAAGGAAAACCGCCTGCTCAACGAGGCCCTTTCAGACCGATACAGTTTTGGGAATATTATCGGCAAGAGCAAACCGATCCTCAAGATCTTCGACCTGATCGGCAAGGTTGCTCAGTCCAGGACTTCCGTATTGATAACCGGACCTTCGGGGACAGGTAAAGAGCTTATCGCGAAGGCCATTCACTACAACAGCCCCAGAAAAGACCGCCCTTTTATTTCCATTAACTGCGGCGCCCTTACGGAAACATTACTTGAAAGCGAGCTTTTTGGTCATGAAAAAGGGGCCTTTACCGGCGCGATTTCAATGAAAAAGGGGCGGTTTGAACTGGCGGATGGAGGCACGCTCTTTCTCGATGAAGTTGGTGAGATGCCGCCTTCCCTTCAGGTAAAGCTCCTGAGAGTAGTCCAGGAAATGGAATTTGAAAGGGTTGGAGGGACAAGGACGATTAAAGTGGACGTGCGGATATTATCCGCATCAAATCGGGATATAAAAAAGGATGTGTCGGACGGGCTTTTCAGGGAAGATCTCTTTTACAGGCTTAATGTCATCCATATCGAGGTCCCCTCACTGAGAGAACGCGGTGAAGATATCAGGCTGCTGGTCAATCACTTTATTGAAAAATATAGAGAAGATGACGGAGAAAAGAAGATCGAGCTGAGCCCGGAGTCATGGAAGGCCCTCTACAATTACAACTGGCCGGGAAATATCAGGGAATTGGAAAATATTATCGAGAGGGCGGTTGTATTAAATTCCGGGGGTATAATCACTCCAGAGGACCTTCCTGATTATCTTTCAAGCCAGGAGGATGAGCTGGATGTTGAGAGGTTCATCCCGCCTGACGCCCCTCTACAG